>DYQK01000031.1:26560-30179 GCA_020719385.1 Rikenella microfusus
TGGCGGGAAATGCAACAATTATTGGTGCGATGGCAAATTTAATTGTTATTGAGTCGGCAAGCAATTTCAAAATTCAGATAAAATTTTGGGAATTTTTTAAAATAGGAATTGTTGTAACTTTACTTTCGTTTATTGTCTCTATTGGAATTTTATTTTTAGAATTAAAAATGTAAAAATATGGGGAAATTGCCTATTGTTGAGGAATTTTACACCCTTCAGGGCGAAGGTTTTCACACAGGAAAGGCGGCGTATTTCATCAGAATCGGTGGTTGCGATATTGCGTGCCAGTGGTGCGATACGAAAATGTCGTGGAAATCGGAAGATTATCCGTTGATAGAAATTGAGAAAATTGTCGAGAATGTGTTAAAATGTTCGGCAAAGTCGGTGGTGGTAACAGGCGGCGAGCCGCTTTCTTATGACTTAACATTTCTTTGTCAATGTTTGAAAAATGCGAATATAGAAACTTTTCTCGAAACTTCGGGCTGTTATGAAATTTCGGGCAAATGGAATTGGATTTGTCTTTCGCCGAAAGAGAATTTTCCTCCGTTTCCGAAAAATTTCGCAAAAGCAGATGAGTTGAAAGTCATTATTTCTTGCGAGAAAGATTTTTCTTGGGCAGAGGAGAATGCTCAATTTATTTCGAAAAAATGTAAAAAATTTTTACAGCCCGAATGGAGTCAGCACAAAAAAATATTGCCGAAAATTGTTGATTATATAAAAGAAAATCCTTCTTGGCAACTTTCTTTGCAGACTCACAAACTTATCGGTATTCCGTAAAATTTTATTTCGTTTTATTTCGTTCATCAATTAATTTTGCGAGAATCGAAACAGCAATTTCTTCGGGTGTTTCGCAAGAAATCGGAATTCCAATGGGACAATTTATTTGTAAAATTTCTGTTTCGGTCAACATTTTATTTTCGCGGTAATAATTTTGAATTTCGTTCCATTTTCGCTTACTTCCTATCATTCCGAGATAGGAGAAGGTTTTTTTCGCACAAAAAGCGGCAATTTCTTTGTCAATTTCGTGAGAATGTGTAACGATGACAATAAAAATATTTTTTCCAAACGAAATGTTATTGAGAACATTTTGATATTCGTTGCAAAAAATGTTTATTTCTGTTTCGTTTTGCAGCGAGTCGAACATTTCTTTGCGAGGGTCGATGAGTGTTACCGCAAAATCGAGTAAAACAGCCATTTTTGCGAGGATTTTTCCGATGTGTCCTGCTCCAAAAATATATAATTGTGTTTTTGGTTTCCACATTTCGAAATAAATTTCAACTTTGCCTCCACATAACATTGCTAAATCGGTTTCTAATTCATATTCTTTTACCTGTGTGGGCAAAGATTTCTCGAACATTTCGCGTGCATCTTGAATAATTTGTTTCTCAACGGCACCGCCGCCGACGCTTCCTTGAGTTTTTCCGTTTTCAAAGACAAGCATTTTACTGCCTGCTTTTCGTGGTGTTGAGCCGAAACTGCGAATCAAAAGACAAAAAATTGTCGATTCGGTTAAATTTTCAGTGAAAAAATTAATATTTCTCATAAAATTTTTTAAAAAAAGTTAAAATAAAAAGTCAAGAGCAATGTATAAACCGCTTTCTCCGTCTTGTTTTTGATTTGCGAGTGCGTAATCTATTGCGACAATAAAATTTTCGTTGAAGGCAAAACGCAATCCTGCTCCGTAACTTGTATGCAAAATGTCTTTTTGTGGTTCAATATAGAAATTTTGAGTTTGCGGATATTCATATTTCTGAAAAACTGTTCCCAGGTCATAAAAACCGTTGAGAGAGATGTAAAAATCTTGGTTTTTAACTTTTGTTTGAAAAATTTTACTTCGCAGTTCAATATTCGTTGTAAAAACGCCGTTTCCGACAATACGATTTCGCAAAATACCTCTCAAACTTTTTCCTCCGCCGAATCCGTTGCGAATGCAGTAAGTATTCATATAAAACGGCAACATATAAAACGGCAATTCGCCCCATAGTTTTGTCTGCAAAATGGCTCTGTAACACAAAGTTAGTCGTTTTTTGGGTGTTGAGAAATATTGTCTCCAAGTAACTGACAATTGTCCGTAATTTTTGACATTTTTATCTTTTGTAATTCCGTTGATGTAAAGTGCTTCTATCCACATTCCGCGTGTTGGGTTTGGTTCGTTGTCTCTTGAGTCGTAGACTAATCCTGAGCAGAAAAGGTGAAAATCATTTCCATTTTTTTGCGATTCAGGAATAATTCCGTGTTGAATATATCTGTCGTACAAAGACGGTGTGTCGGGAAGTTTATCATTTCCTTCGAGGTCAGAGTTGAGTGTCTCAATATCAACGGAGGCAACTTTATTTCCGAAGAAATAATATCCGAAAAAAGTTTGAAGATTGGCAAATTTTAATTTCTGTTGCATCGTTGCGGCGAGGAAGAAAGTTTTTCTTTCGTGTCGGTAGAACATTCTCGAAATGTAAGAAGTGTCGTTTTGGTCTTCAAATTTTGCGTTATAATTTGCTTCTTTTCCGTTAAAACCATAAAAATCGAGAGCTTTTTCGGTTAAATAATTAAAATCGAGGATAATTCTTGCGTTAGGGATTGCTTTTGTGTCGAAACGAATGTTGTTTGTTCCGCTTCCCTTCGTAGTTCTTGTCCATTCGAAGTAGAGAGAATGTCGATAGTCGGGATACAAATTGTTTCCGCCGAAGTTATAGATTGTTGCAAGTCCGCCGTAACGAAAACCAATGTCGGAGTCGTAGGAGATGGAAGGTAAAATTCCAAAACTCCATTTTTTTGTTGAGTCTGTTTGTGAGAAAGTTGCGAGTTGACTCAATAAAAATAAAAAAAGAGAGAGATTTTTTTTCATAATTTCTGAATAATGATAGTTTGAAACATCGCAAGTTGCGAATTAAGAGGGGAAAATAATTTTTCAATGAACGAAAAAGGTTTAAACCACATTTTTGCGGAGAAAAATTTATACGAAAGTCCGCCTGACAATAAATATCGAAAAGGTGTATGCAATTTTATGCTTTCGAGTTTTAAATTTTTAAATTTTTTGTGAAAAATATTGATGTCTCTTTCGAAAATTATCCATGGCAACGCACCATTTGCCCCAGAGAGTGGTCCCGAGGAAGGGAAATTCCATTGTTGAGTCTTGTCATCGTAAGGTTCGTGATGAAATTTTTGATAAATAAACCTTGCAAAAATCGAGTGTGATGGTTCAATCATAAAAATTTTACCGTTTTTTGTCAAGATTCGTTCTGCTTCGGCAAAAAATTCGAGAGAATTTGGAATATGATGCAAAACATCAATCATAAAAATTGCTGCGACAGAGTTGTTTTCGAAAGGCATTTTTTGAGCTGCGAAAACCATATCGCAGTGCGGCAGCGGCAAAATATCTGACGTAATAATTTGCGGGCAACGTTCTTTGAGAAAGCCGCCGCCTGACCCAATCTCAATCATATTGCCCTGAGGAAGTTGCGGGATAATTTTGATAAACGAATCATACCATTCTTCGTACAATTTTTTGAGAAAAGGTTTTCGCAAAATAATTTCGCGGTGCAAAATTGTTGTTTCTGCTGCGTCTAATGAGAAATCTTTTTTTTCTTTTAACATTTTTTTATGAAAAATTAATTTTTCGTTT
>DYQK01000127.1 GCA_020719385.1 Rikenella microfusus
TTAAAAATTTTCCCATAATAGAAATATTTTAAGTTTCTTGACTGGTTTGCAACTCCATATTTGAACACAATTTTAAAAAACCAATCAAAAATTTGATAAACGTGTTGCGGCTTTGTGCTTCGCTTGTCGTTGCCGTGAACTTCTTTTTTCTCATTCTCATTCATATTTTCTCTAAAAATCAGCAATATTTTGAGCTGCAAATTTAGAATTATTTTTTTTAATATCAAAATGAGTTAATATTTTTATGAAAAAATAAATTTTAACTCATTGAAAATCAATAAATTATAAATTCCATCAATATAATATTTTTTAACTTTTACGAAAATTGAAGTTAAAAAGTTTGTATTAATTAAAAAAATTTGGGGTAAAAACACAAATATTTAGGGCTAAAAGAAAACTTTTAACCCTAATATTATTTCGAAAAAGGAATTTTTACAAATTATCTTGAACAACTTTTACCAATTCGGGCAAGTCCATTCCGATTCGTTGAAGATTTTCAATGGTCGGCACACCATTATTGGTCCAACCGCGGCGTTTATAAACTGCATCTAAGAGTTTCTCATACTGCAATTCTCGATGTTGTCGAATGATTTTCAATTTTTCTTCCGTAGATTTTCCCTCAATTTCAACATTCAGAATTTCTTTGAGTTGTTTGTCGTAACGTTCTGCTCTTGATTCGTATTCCTCAATAGTTACGGGACCTGCGGCTCGAAAGGGTTGTGCGTCATTTCTGCGTTTTCCATAACCTCTTCGCAAGTTAAATATTCGTTGAAAATTATAAACGCGTTCGGATTGCAAAAATAAACCGTTTTTGTCAATATTTTGTCCTGTTACTGCGTTGAAAATAGTTATATAATTGTCAACGTGTTCGGGAACTTTTGCGGGTTCATCGGTTTCTCGATTATTTTCGGGTTCAACATCGTTCCAAGGCAATTTGCAAAGTCCTTGAAGTCCGAACCAAGTGCGGAATATTGGGAAATAATACAACGCCTCGGCTTTTGCTTCGAAGGTTGGAATTTGATTATTGACCATATCCATAAAAATCAACCATGCTTCGTCGTGCTGAGGTCCTTTGTTTGTCATTGCGTAGCCGCCTTGCTGTGCGAGGGATTCTTTCGAGATATATTGCGAGTATTCGAGTCCTTTGTTTTCCATTCCGATGTCTTTGATAAATTGTTGGTCGCCCCATCCTTCGTCAATAAACATTTCCTTCATTTTGCGAACACCTAATCCTGCAATTTTGCCGAATCCTTCGCCTTTTGCACATTGATGCAACAATTCCATTGCTGCGTCAGCGTTTCCGAAGTTAAGTTTTAAACCGAATGTTCGTTCTTCGTTGAGAATTCCGTTTTCGAAACATTCCATAATGAAACCGAGAATTGTTCCCCAAGAAATGGTGCAAATGCCGTAAGTATCGCAATAAAAATTCGCTTCGATGGTAAAATCAGGGTTAAAAATTCCTGCTATTGACCCAAGTGACGATGTTGTTTCGTATTCGGGACCGTCAACAATAACTTTTTCTCCTTTGTATGGACCTGTGCGAAGTTCGTAATTATCAATGCCTTTTGCGCAAGACATATTACATCCAATCCAACAGCCGTCGGGTAATCCTTGAGTAAACTTCGATTTCCAAACGTCTGCGTGAATTTTGTCAATGTCTTTGTGATTTCCAAATTTAAAATTATGAACGGGTAACAAATCATAATCGTTCATAATATTGGTGAGATGTGCAGTTCCGATGGCTCGCATTTGGCATTGTTTGTCGTCTAACTCTTTCATTTCGCGGTTGAAACGTTTTCCTCTTTCAGATATTGCCTCTAAATTGACAACATTGTTGAGATTTCCTGTTACGCCTGCAACTTTACAAATTAACGCTTTGATTTTTTTATCTCTCAGAACTGTTCCGATTCCGCCTCTTCCTGCTTGTTTGAGACGAGTTTTTTTTCTGCGAATATCGTAAAAACTGAAGTTTAACATTCCGATTAGAGAATGTTCTGCGGCGGTTCCTGCCGAGACAACAGCAACATTTCGTTTGTCTTTTTCGTCTGTTGCGTACATTTCTGTCAACAATTCTGCGAGAACGTGGCTGTCAACGGGTTCGTTTGGTGCTTCGAAAATTTCAACTTTGCCGCTAATTCCGTCAATGTAAATAATTACGTCATTTTTTGCTTTTCCCTGAATTTCGAGAGAATCGAAACCTGAGAATTTTAAAAATGGTCCGAAATATCCGCCGACATTGCTGTCAATGGGTATGTCTGTTTGTGGCGAGAGGGTTACGACTAATGATTTTCCTGTCCCCGAATATTGAGTGATTCCGCAAATTGGTCCCATGCTTATCACAATTTCGTTGTCAGAATCGTTCCAACGTGTTTTGGGGGAAGTTGCGTCCCACAATAATTTTAGTCCAAAACCTTTTCCGCCTGTAAATTTTTCTTTCATTTCTTCGGGAACAGGTTTTTCTAAAACATTCATCTCATCGGAGAGATTTACGTATAAAGTTCGATTGTTATACCCTTTTTCGATTGGTTTTAACGCATAATTCCATTCTAAAAGAGTTTTGTGAGTAGATTTCAGTTGATTAATATCCATATTTTTGAGGTTTAAGGGGATAAATAAAATTTTTAAAATTAATTTCAAAAAATCATCGGCATTCTAATTCCCATTCTTGAATTTCGCCGTTGACGGTAGCGATAATACATTTTTGCGATTTAGGCGAGTAAGCGATGGAATTAATTCCAAAACCAATGGGAATATTTTTAATTTCTTTTCCAGTTTCAATATTCCATTCGCGAGCAGTTCCGTCATAACTTGCTGACAAACATTTTTTTCCATCCTTAGAATAATAAACTTGCATGATTCTTTCTTTATGTCCAAGAAGAGTTTGTAAGCATTTTTCTGATTTCAAGTCCCATTCTTTAATTTCTTTGAGACTTGCAGATAAACATTTATTTCCGTCTGCGGAGTAACAAATTGAAAAAATAAACGCATCGTGGGCGGTAATTGTTTGCAGACATTTTCCTGTGTTCAAATCCCATTCTTTGATTCTTTTGTCGCTACTGCAGGACAGGAATCGAGTTCCATCAGGCGAATATGAAACTGCGTTCACTTCTTGAGTATGTTCAGAAAATGTATTTAAACATTTTTCAGTAAACATATCAAATTCCTTGATTTCTCTATAACTTCCAAACAAAATATGTCTTCCGTCTTTTGAATAAGAGAGACAGTAAATGCTGTAAATATTTCCACTTATCTCGTGGATACATTTTTCTGTTTCTAAGTTCCATTCTTTGATGGTTTTGTCTAAGCTTCCAGACAAAGCGCGTTTTCCGTCAGGAGAGTAAGAAACTGCACGGACAGAACTTTTGTGAGCAGCAATTGTGTGAATACATTTTCCTGTTTCCAAATTCCATTCTCGAATAAAACCATCAATATTTCCTGATAAAACTCGTTTTCCGTCAGGAGAGTAAGAAGCAGAAAATATCTGGTCGCTGTCAACTTTCAAAGTTTGAGACAATTTGGGGTAAATATTGGGGATAATTTTCTCATCATCAATAATCGGTGGCGGAGCAATTTTTTTCTTACACTTATTAATTTTCACTTTTGTTGTAAAGTCATCTTTTTTGATTCGAAGTGCTTTTTCGTAACTGTTGAGTGCGTTTTGATATTCTTTTTTGAAAAAACATCTGTCACCTTTTGTTAAAGAATCGAAAAATGAGACTTCGTTTTCGCACTCTGAAAGTTTATTTTTGATTTCCTCATTATTGGGAAAACGTTTTCGCAATTCTTCGTATTCGGCAAGTGCTTTTTCGATGTCGCCTGTCAAAAATATCGAATCTGCCTTTTCAACAATTGAAGTTATTGAAAATTTTGTGTTATGAGCGAGATAAAAATTCGTTGCAGGAATGTTTAACTCGTTTTTTTGCTGCGGAATAGGCAATTTTTTCTCCTCTAAATTTGCACTCAAAGATTCGTAAACATCAGACAAAGAGATATATTCCTTTTCATTTGACAAGCCATTTTTGATAACCGAGATAAGTTCACCTGTAAAAAAAGTATTTCGCTTTTCTCTGTGGAAATACGAAACCTCGTCGCCGGGCGAAGAGGCAACAATAAAAGAACCAAGAACATTTATATTGGCAAGTTCTTCGTTTCCTTGCGTGGCAACGCCACTGTGGCAAGCATCAAGAATAATAATTTTTTGCTTCGCAGAAAATGACTTTAACATTTCCTTGAGTAAATCAAAATCAATAGCATTCAAAATCATTGAACCAACTTTACGAGAATCGTTTGTGATGAGAAATAATTTTCGTAAATCAGTGCGATGACCGTGACCCGCAAAATAAAAAATCAATGTTTCGAGGTCTTTTACTCTGTTGATTTTTTCCAAATTCTCGTAAACTTCAACATACGAAGTATTTAACAACGAAATTACATTTTTGTCAGGAATTCCGACAATTTGCTTGTTTGTCAACAGACTTTTGAGGTCAGAGATGTTGAATTTTACAGGCGGAATAGAAGGAAAAACAGGGTCAAACTCACTTGCACCGACAAGCAAAACGTGCGTTTTATCAACATTTAAGGCAAAATTTACATTATCAAAAACCTTCACATCACAGTCTTGGTTCATTGAATAATTAAAAATTTTCTCCTCATCTTTTACACAAACATCTACGCTCATTGACTCTCTTTTATTTTTCGAAAATTTGTTTTGTATCCAAGACTTCACATTTTTTTCGAAAAACAAAGAATAAACTTGCCCTGCGACAAATGTTGCCGCAGTGGGTAACAAATCAACAACAAGATTCAAAATATCAAAACCCATTTCTCCTTCTTGCGGAGGATTTTCTCTAAGTTTAATACTTTTAAATTCTTTGATATTTTGACTTTCCAAAAACTTTTTCAACTCAAAAATGTCTTCTTGAGTATTATTTGATTTTATGCCGATTTCGATTTTCATAGAAAAAAGTTAAAATAAACCGTGCAAAGATAGTTTTTATTTTTGATTTTGCAAATTTTTTTCGCAAAATTTTAAAAATCTGTCAAATTTTTAGAAAAATCTGACAGATTTTTTTGAAAAAGAATTTATCGATTTAACGGCTGTGCGAAAAGTGCAATATCTTTTTCTGTTATTGTTGTGTCGCACAAAATAATTAGACGTTCAATGGCATTGCGAAATTCTCGAATGTTACCTGTCCATTTTAATTTTTGCAATTCCGCAACTGCCTCTTGCGTGAGAGTTTTCTTGGGCAAATTATATTCCTCACAAACTAAGGAGACAAAATAATCGGCAAGCAAAGGAATGTCTTCCTGACGTTCATTCAACGAGGGAACGCGAATGAAAATAACACTTAATCGATGATATAAATCCTCGCGAAAATTTCCTGCTTCGATTTCTTTTTTCAAATTTTTGTTCGTTGCGGCAATAACGCGAACATTAATTTTTATTTCTTTATCGCTGCCGACTCTTGAGATTTTACTTTCTTGCAACGCTCTGAGAACTTTCGCTTGTGCCGAGAGAGACATATCGCCGATTTCGTCAAGAAATAATGTTCCGCCTGTTGCTTGTTCGAATTTTCCTTTTCGCTGTTTAATGGCTGATGTAAATGCGCCTTTTTCGTGTCCGAATAATTCGCTTTCGATTAACTCTGACGGAATAGCCGCACAATTTACCTCGATAAACGGATTATTGGCTCGATAACTTTTCTCGTGAATCCATCTTGCGACAAGTTCTTTGCCCGTGCCGTTGTCTCCACTAATCAAAACGCGCGCCTCTGTCGGGGCAACTTTGTCTATCATCTCTTTGACATAACGAATTGGTTCAGATTCGCCGACCATTTCGTACATTTTGTTCACTTTTCGTTTTAAAACTTTCGTTTCACTGATTAAATGCGATTTATCAGTTGCATTTCGAATCGTGATGAGAAGTCGATTTAGGTCTAATGGTTTTTCGATAAAATCATAAGCACCTTTTTTTATTGCTTCGACGGCTGTGTCGATGTTTCCGTGTCCCGAAATCATAATGACGGGTGTGTCGCTTGTGATGTCGAAAATTTTTTCCAACACTTCGATTCCATCCATTTTGGGCATTTTGATGTCGCACAAAACTACGTCATAACGGTTTTGCTCGACCATTTCGAGTCCTTCGAAACCGTCAACTGCGGCATCAACCTCGTGTTCTTCGTATTCGAGAATTTCTTTTAGAGTGTTTCGTATCGATTTCTCATCGTCGATAACTAATATTTTTGCCATAAATTTATTTGCAAATTTGAGATATTTTTTCATTACAAAGAAAAAAACTTTTTTTGAATTTTGCAAAAAAAACTAAACTTTTTAGAAAAAATATTTTGCAAAATAAAAAAATATTTTACTTTTGCGTTTTAAAAATATAAATGATATGATTATAAAACGTTTAATTCTCCATAATTGGAAAAATTTTCAAGAAGTTGATGTTGATTTATCAAAACGAACTTTTGTTGTCGGAGCAAATGCTTCGGGGAAATCAAATTTTCTTGATGCAATTCGTTTTTTACGAGATATTTGTAAGCAAAATGGCGGCGGTTTACAATATGCGGTCAATACGGTTCGAGGAGGAATCGGCAAAATTCGTTGTCTGTCTGCAAAAAAAGATTCAAACATTCGTATTGAAGTTTATCTCGGCAATGAAGACGACAAACATCCCAAATGGATTTATTTATTAGAGTTTTCTCAAGAGAAAAATAAATCAAAGGGAATTTTTTTCGCAAAAATTATTTCAGAAAAAGTTTTTTCGCAAAAAGAAAATCGATGGCTTTTAGAAAGACCTGAAAAAACAGAAGGCGAAGATGAGGAAACTTTGAAATTTACTTTTCTCGAACATGCGTTGCAAAATAAAAGTTTTCGCGATATTTATAATGCTTTTCAACAGATAGAATATCTCAATGTGGTGCCGCAGTTGGTTCGCGAATCTGTAACTTATCAGTTGTCAAAGGAAAAGGAGGATTTTTATGGACGAAATTTTTTGGAAAGAATCGCAAAAAAATCAGAAAAAGACAAAAAAGGTTTTTTTAATCAAATTAATGAAGTTTTAAAATTGGCTGTGCCTCAGTTTAAAGATTTGGAATTTGAGAAAGATAATAACGGAATTCCGCATCTTAGAGCAAAATATCTTCATTGGCGATTTAACGGTGCCTATCAAACAGAAGAGCAATTTTCAGATGGCACCATTCGCTTAATTGGTTTTCTTTGGGCTGTGCTTGACAGCAACAACACCATTTTGCTTGAAGAACCAGAAATTAATTTGCACATCGCAATTATTAAACAATTGCCCGAATTTATTTCGAATATTTTAAATCGAACAGGAAAAAATAATATGCAAGTAATTATCACAACGCACAGCTACGATTTGTTAGACCATTTGGGCATAAATTTGGAAGAAGTTTTGCTCTTGGAAAATTCTGCAGAGAAAAACGCAACAAATGTGATTTGTGTAAAAAATATAGAAGAGGTAAAACAAAAATTAGAAGCAGGTTTTACCATTGCTGAAGCGATAATTACGCCGTCAAGTCTCAAAGAAATTGAAAAGTTAAATCAAATTAAACTTTTTTAAATGAATTTAACAATTATTTGCGAAGACTCTGCAACGAAAGAAATTTTATTGCGAGTAATTAATTTTTGTTCTTTGTCGTATGAAAAATTATCTCAAACAGAATTGCGAGGAGGAAAAATTAAAAATAATTTTCAAAAATATAATCTTCTTGCGAAAAATGAATTAATTATTTTGCTTTTAGATTTAGACACAGCAGATTGTCCGTCAACATTGTTGAAAACGCTTTTGCAGAGAAATGTGAAAAATGAGAATTTTCTTGTCAATATTGCTGTTGATGAGGCAGAATCTTGGTTAATTGCTGACAGAGAAAATTTTTCGCAATATTTTGAAGTTCCAATAGAAAAAATTCCTTTCGCAGAGAAAAATATTTTTCAGAAAGGAATAGAAATGTTATTTCCTTATAAATCAAGTCTTTACATTATTCGAGAAATTATTCCGCATAGCAAAAATAAAGAATTTGTCAGACAATTATTTCCTAAAAACGGTGCAAAAAAAGGTCCCGAATACAATAAAGCGTTAACTCCTTTTATTCAAAATATTTGGGATATCAATAATGCGATGAAAAATTCGGAAAGTTTGCACGGAATGATTCATCGAATTGAGAAGTGGGAAAGTAAAAATACAATTTTATAAATTTGTTTTTGAATGTTTAACCACAGATTTGCTTTTCCAATTTCCGAAAAAATAATAAATCAACGAGAAAACCATTCCGCAAATCCACGCAAGCGGAATTCCCCACCAAATGCCGTCTTCTCCGTATTTTTGAGAAAGAAAATATGAAAGCGGAATTCTTATCGCCCACAGAGAAAACAAAGTGATAAACATCGGAATCAAAGTGTCGCCAGCACCGCGAAAAACTCCATTGACAACGAACATTGTCGAAAAAACTATATAAAAAACGCCGACAATAATCAAATATCTTGCTCCGATTCTTATAACTTCACTCTCTGGGGTGAAAAAAGACATTAATGTTTTGCTGAAAAGTAAAACCGTTAAAGTGAAAAAAAGAGAAATAATTCCTGTCATCCAAATAGTTGCCCAAAGTCCTTTCTTTACTCTTTCGGGTTTGTTTGCTCCGATATTTTGTCCGACAAAAGTTGTGAACGCCATTGCGAAGTTCATCGCAGGTAACATTGCGAAGGAATCGATTCTGCCTGCCACGGTGAAAGCGGCAATTGTGTCTGTGCCGTGTTTATTGACAATTCCGTATAATGCCATCATTCCAAGAGCGACAAAAGTTTGTTGCAAACCTGAAGGCAAACCAATTTTGAGACATTTCACAAAAATTTCTTTGTTAAACTTCATTTTTGTAAACGAAAATTTAACGATTTCGTGAGTTTTATTGAGATAAATCACTAAGGAAAAAAACGAAACGCCATATGCAATAACGGTAGAAATGGCTGCTCCAGCAACGCCCCATTGAAAAACCAAGACAAACAAAATGCAAAGAATAATATTCAAAACAACAGCAATAATCAAAAAATATAACGGCGTTTTAGAATCACCTAATCCTCGCAAAATCGCACTTGTCCCGTTATAACCGAATAGCAAAATTGTTCCGCCGAGATAAATATCAAAAAACAACGTTGCTTGCGGAATAATATTTTCAGGCAAATTAATTAGTCGAAAAATATATTCGCTGCTAAGAATTCCTACCACAGAAATAATTATGGAGGCAATAGCAAGAAAAATAAATGTTGTGTCAATAGTGAGTTTCACTTTTTCGAAATCTTTTGCACCGAAATATTGCGAAATAATTATCGAACTGCCCATTGTTATCCCGATGGTGAGTGCCAGAAGTGCGAAAATTATCGGAAACGAAGCACCGACAGCCGAAAGTGCTTCTTTTCCCAACGAATTTCCAACAATTAAACTGTCAATAATATTGTAAAGTTGCTGAAAAACATTGCCCAAAAGCATCGGCAAAGCAAATTTAAAAATTAACTGCCCTTCATTTCCTACGGTTAGGTCTTTCATTAACGAAAATAAAAAATAATCGCAAATGTAAATAAAATTGTCGAATTTACAAATTTTATGAGAAATCTCTTTTTTGCCGCAAAAAAATATGATACAACAGAAATTATACAAAAACGGTTAGAAAATTTGAAAAAATTTTATAATTTTGCCTCGTTAAATGTTTAAGAAATGAAAAATCAACTTTTTTACGGCGATAATCTTGAGGTTTTGCGAAAATTTGT
>DYQK01000003.1 GCA_020719385.1 Rikenella microfusus
ACAATTTCGTAATAAAGTTTCTGTGCATAATCTTTCAATAATGTCCAAAAACAATTTCGAATACTCTGTTCATTATTCGTTTGTCCGAATAGCAAAGTTTTATCAAGTTCTTGATAATATTTTTCAATAGCAACTAAACTCATAAAAGATTTTTTTTGCAAAAATAAAAAAAAAATCGATTTTTGTCGAAAAAATTTGGTTTAAAAAAAAAATTTTTTATCTTTGTCGTTGTAAAAGTAGTCGAATCGTTTAGTACGTTTGAGTGATGGACATTTTTTTAAAATGGTGCATTTCACGTTGGCAAAATTTACGAAAAATACTTGATTTTTTCAAATATTTTTCGTTTTCAGTTTATATAAAGTTAACAAAATAAGTCTGCTTAAAATAAAATTTTTCGATATTTGTCGAAAAAAATTATCTTTGTCAAAAAATATGAAAAAAAAATAAATTTTTTTTTTATCTTTGCAAAAAAATTTATAAAAATATGAAATATTTTACCATCATTTTTTTATTTTTGGGTTTATTTTTCAAAGTTTCTGCTCAAAATCTTGAGTTAGATGTTAAAAATATTCCCAATTCGTTGCGAGAAAATGCTTGTGCTGTGATTCGTTTTGAGGAAATAGTTTTTTCTCTGCAAAATAAACAGCAGGCAACCGAGAGACACAGGCGAATTATAACCGTTTTGAGTGAAAAAAATATTGCGTCAGGTTATTTTGAACAGCATTTTGATAAATTTAAAACGTTGAAAAATCTCAAGGGAAAAGTTTTTGACGCAAGAGGCAATCTACTTTACGAAATCAAAGAGACAGATTTTCAGACAAAAAATTATTCGCAAGTCTCTTATTTTCAAGAAGTTGGGATGAAATTTTATGTTCCGCAAGTCGTTCAATTTCCGTATTCGGTGGAATATGAATGGGAATTTTCGTACAACGGTTTACTTTTGTATCCTGTTTGGATGCCGCAGAAGGATTTCGATTTCGCTGTTCAAGAATCTCGTTTTGAGTTTATTTGTTCAAATTCTTTAACTTTTCAATACAAAGAATCGAATTTGCGGGAAAAAGTTGTGATAAAAAATGAAAAAGACTCGAAGATTTATTCTTGGAAAGTTTCGCATCTCGAAGCACTCGAAAAAGAACCTTTTATGCCCGATATTACCGACTTTTTGCCCATCGTTTACACTGCTCCTGTGGAATTTTCGTTTAATGGAAAAGATGGAAATATGCAAAATTGGAGAAATATCGGTCAATGGTTTCGAAATTTAAACGAGAACACAAGTACGCTTTCTGAAAAAACGCTCAAAGAATTGCAAGCACTCACTATCGGTTTAACTGACAAAAAAGAAATTGTTCGCAAAGTTTATGAGTATCAACAACTTAAAATGCGTTGTATTTCGTTGCCTTTCGAATTTGGAAATTGGAAACCTATGGACGCAATAATGGTCGAGAAAGAAAGTGCAGGCGATTGTAAATCGTTGAATAATTATATGATTTCGATGTTAAAAGCTGTTGGAATAGATGCTTTTTACTCCCTGACGCGCGCGGGAAATAACACTATTGAAATGTTAAGTGCTTTCCCAAATGCGTGGTTTAATCATGCGTTGGTTTGTGTGCCGTTGGGAAATGATACTTTGTGGCTCGAATGCAGCGATTCGCAAAATCCGTTTGGTTATATCGGAGCAACCGCCGATGACAGAAATGTTTTATTAATTACAAAAGACGGCGGAAAACTTCATCATACTCGCACTTATTCGCAAAACGAAAATCTCGAATTTCACAAGGCAATTGTCAATATTGATGAAAACGGAAGCGGCACTGCGTACATCACTTCGACATTTTCGGGGCTTCAATACGAGGATGTTGCCGCAATGGTGAACGAAAGAACCGACAAACAAAAGAAAATGCTGCAAGACGAGGTACAAGTTCCGAATTGTGAGATAAATAATTTTTCATTCTCGCAAGAGAGAAATCCTGTTCCGAAGGTTGTTTTAACGTTAAACTTGCGTTTGCGGGAATATGCGGCACAAAATCAAAATAAAACGCGTTTATATTTGAGACTCAATTTGGTGAATAAACAAACTTATATTCCGCAGAAACTCAAGGAACGCAAAACCGATGTTGTTTGCCGCCACGCAAGTATTGACACCGATGTGATTATTTATCAGATTCCTGAATCGTATGAAGTTGAATTTTTGCCCGAGAACATTGATTTAACTTCAGAATTTGGAAGTTACAGTGCAACGGTTTCTGTTGATAAAAATACGGTCACTTATATTCGCACTTTGAAAATGAACAAAGGACATTTTTCCACGCAAGCATACAACGAAATGGTGCGTTTTTACAAAAAAGTTGCCGATTCTGATGATATGAAGTTGGTTTTGAAGAAAAAAACAAATTAATTTTCCACAAAAAAACTGATAAAACAAAATTTTGTCAGTTTTTTTACTTTGTAAACATTTCTAAGAATATAACTTTTAACGCTTTTAACATTTTAAACAAATCGAAAAGTGCTTTGCTGTCGCCTGCGTATCCGTCACTGATGCAATATTTTTTATTTTCCAAAACTGCGAAATGCCAAAAAGCACCGATGAGAAATATGCCGTAAACGGGTTTTTCATTTTGATTTAACGTTTGCGAAACAAGCATTTCAGAAAGCATCTGCCCGATGCTATCGCCTTTTGTTTCCTCGCTGCGTTTATACTCGTTGAGACAGAGATAAGGCAATTTGGGAGAAAATCTACCTGTTGCAATCATTGCGTCGGGGTCACCGTAAATTCGCCAATTTTGCACAACTGCTTCGATGCGTCTCCAAGAATAAATGTTAAAATATTCAGTTTGAAAATTTACTAAACCAAGAATGGGACCAACAAAATATTGCATCCACTCAATTTCGTTCCAGACCCGTAAATTATAAGGAACAAGTTTTTGATAACATCGCAAAACGGTTTTTTCTTTTTTTTCAACGGTCATCTCGTAAGATTTTTTCGTCCAATATTCCATTGCAAACAAAGAATTAGTTTGTCTTAGTCCAAATTCTGTTTCAAGAAATTCTTGCGTACAATCTGAAAATTTAATTTCTTTTTCCATAATAAAAAAATTTTTTGGGTAGAAATTGAGAAATACCCCCACCCAGACTCGAACTGGAATTTAAAGTTTAGGAAACTTTCGTTCTATCCCTTGAACTATAGGGGCAGAAAAAATTTATTTTCCCACTTTTAACAATTTTTCGACTGCTTTTTCCAACGTTTCTTTCGATTTTGCAAAACAGAAACGTAAAATTTTTAAATTCAAATTATCGTGATAAAAAACAGACACCGGCGTTGAGGCAACACCATTTTCTTTCGTGAGACGAACAGCAAAATCCTTGTCGCGCTCATCGCTAATACTCGAATAGTCAAGCGTTTGAAAATATGTACCTTTCGAGGCAGTAAATTTATATTTCGAACCTTTCAATAAGTCTAAAAAGTAATCTCTTTTTTCTTGATAAAAACTCGAAAGCGAGAGATATTCGTTTTTGTCTTCTAAAAATTCCGCAACCGCATATTGAACTGGCGTGTTCACAGAAAAAACTAAATATTGATGAATTTTTCGAAATTCTTTCATAATAGATTCAGGGGCGAGACAATAACCCATTTTCCAGCCCGTTGTGTGAAAAGTTTTTCCAAAAGATGAGATAATTATACTTCGCTCAACTAATTTAGGATAACGCGAAATACTTTGATGAATATTTCCGTCAAAAACAATATGTTCATAAACTTCATCGCTCATAATCATAATTTTTGTACTTGAAACTAATTTTGTCAACATTTCCATATCGTTATTTGAGAAAATCGTCCCTGTCGGATTTTGCGGAGTATTTAAAATTATCATTCTTGTTCGTGCATTAATCATTTTTTTCACCTCGTCCCAGTCAATTTGATAATCAGGATATTTTAACGGCACATAAATGGGATGCCCGCCGTTAACCAATATGGAAGGAATATAACTGTCATAAGCAGGTTCAAAAACTATTACCTCGTCATCTTCTTTGATAAATGTCGTTATGGCGGTATAAATTGCTTGCGTTCCGCCTGCAGTGATGGTGATTTCGTTCTCAGGGTCAAACTTATAACCATATAAATCCTCTGTTTTACGAGAAATGATTTCCCGCAACGACATTACTCCTTGCATTGGAGCATATTGATTGTAACCTTTTCGCATATATTTTTCCACTAAACTAATCAATTTTTCGGAACATTGAAAATCAGGAAACCCTTGCGAGAGATTAATGGCATTATATTCGTTTGCCATTTGCGTCATTACAGTAAAAATTGTAGTGCCGACATTCGGAAGTTTTGACCGTATCACCATAACGTCTGTTTTAATTGATGTTACAATAAAGAAAATTTTGAATAATTATCTCAAAAACGTTGCAAAGATAAAATAAATTTTTAATTTTGCAAAGAAAATGAAACTATTTTTATTTTTTTTCAAAAATTTTTTGCGAAAAATTTGTTTTTTTCAAAAAAATATCTATTTTTGTCTTTTCAAATTTAAAATGTTAACTCCTTAAAAAGCAATATTATGGGACTTGTAACCCCCGATTTTGGTTTACTTTTTTGGATGCTTCTGTCGTTTAGTGTGGTTTTGTTTGTGTTGCGAAAATTTGCGTGGAAACCAATTTTGCAAACACTCAAGGAACGAGAAAACACTATTCAAAATGCCTTAGACGCCGCAAAAAAAACGCAAGAAGAAATGGCAAAACTCAAGGCAGATAACGAAAAAATTTTGCAAGAAGCACGAACCGAAAGAGACACAATTATCAAAGAAGCACGCGAGAATAAAGAAAAAATCATTGCCGAGGCAAAAAAACAGGCAACTTTTGAGGCAAATAAATTAATTGAGTCAGCAAAAACTGCTATCGAAAGCGAAAAATTAATTGCTCTCAAAGAAATCAAAGATAAAGTAGCCGAATTATCTGTCGAAATTGCAGAAAAATTGCTTCGCAAAGAACTTTCAAAAGAAAATAAACAAAACGAATTATTGAACGTTTTGATTAACGAAGTAAAAATGAATTAACTGGTTGCGTTTATGAATGAAAGTAAAATTTCTGTTCGTTATGCGAAGGCACTTTTCTCCTTGTCGCAGGAAAATAATATTCTTCCCGCAGTGAAAAATGACGTTAACGAATTGCAAGAAGTTTGCCGCGAAAATAGCGAATTTGTCGCAATGTTGGAAAGTCCTGTCGTAAAAACTTCACAGAAACAACTTGTCTGTGAACAAATTTTTCGAAATCAAATTTCTGAAACAACGCTCACTTTTTTATCGCTGCTAATCTCGCACAAACGAGAAATATTCTTGGAAAATATTTGCCGCAATTTCACCGATTTATATCGGAATCACTTGGGAATCAAGGCGGTTTCAATAACAAGCGTTGTGCCGCTGCAAGAACAGGAACGTACAAAATTGATTTCAAATATCAAATTGCAATTTGGTTGCGAAGTAGAATTAACTGAAAAAATGGATAATTCGTTAATCGGCGGATTCGTTTTGCAAATCGATGACAAACTTTTTGACGCAAGTTTATCCGCAAAACTGCAAAAAATTAAGCAAAATTTAAGTTAAAATTTTTTCTGTCTGTCAGATTTTTTTTAATTTGGCAGATTTTTTTTCAAAAATTCTAAACTTTTACCCCAATAATTAATATATCGTCAGTTTGTTCTTTGTCTTTTTTCCATTCGTTAAACTTTTTCTCTAAAATTTCTTGCTGCTTCGAAACAGGTAACGTATAAATTTCAGATAAAATTTTGCGAAATATTCGTTTTGTCAGCGGCAAAGAACTTTCTTTGTTCAACTGCGAATGAAAACCATCCGAAAATAGATAAAAAATATCATTTTTTTCGAGTTGAAAAGAATGTTTTGTGAAAGATTTTTCTTTTAAAAATATTCCGACAGGCATCTTGTCCGCAGGAATCTCGATAAAATTAAAATTTTTAACGATGCCATCACTCAAAGTTTCGTTGAAAGTGATGGCATCGTTGCGAAATATCCACAAAGAATTGTTTGCTCCTGCAAAATTTATCTCTAAATTGTTGAGATTTAACGCACAAAACGCAATATCCATTCCGTCTAATTGGTCTCGCAACTCGTTAGTTTGCGACATGGTCTGTTTTATCTCGTCTCGCAAAACGTTTAACGCCTCCGCAGCACAAATTATTTCCCTTCGATTTACAATTTCGTTGAGAAACGTTACACCCAACATTGACATCAACCCACCAGGAACGCCGTGACCTGTGCAGTCTGCCGCCGCAACAATTAAAATGTCATTTAATTTTTTGAAATAATAAAAATCGCCGCTAACTATGTCTTTGGGCTTGAAAAAAATAAACGATTCAGGAAAATATTGATATAAAATATTCGCAGAAGGCAATGTTGCATGCTGAATTTTCAACGCATAACGAAGACTTTTTTGTATATTTTGATTTTTCTTGTCAATTTCACCGTTTGCCATAGATAATTCCTCGTTCATCGTCAAAATTTTCTCATTTATTTCTGTCAAATTGTCAACAATAGTTCGAATTTCTTCCGTTTGCTGATTTATTTCCTCATTTCGTTCTTTTAATTCAGAATTTTTCATCTTCCAATCATTACTTTCGCGAAAATATTCTGTCATTAAATTTGATAATTTACTAAATTCATTCTTTTTTTTCGTTAAAGAATCTAAAAAAATTAAATTATTCGTTTTTAAAACTTTTATCAACAGAGATAACGGCTGCGAAATGTTGCGTTGCGTGAAAAAATACAACAGAAAAATGATAAAAAAAAAAATTAATAGAAAAATTATCGTTGATAAAAAGTAAAAATATTCCTCATCGTGTTGAAAAGAATCATTATTCCAAAATTTTAGATACGCAACAGGCTGATTCGCAGCGTTATGCAACGTTTCAAACACAATTAATTGATGCAAAAGTTCAGATTCATCAATATTTTTTGTTTTTTGACTCTCAACATTGCTGTTTGTAATGATTTTTAACTTCGAAAAATAAGTAGAATCCAAATGATTCGTGATAATAAACACACCTTCAGGTTTTTTTAACTTTTTTGTATCCTCTGTTCTGTGAATAGTCATGCAAAAAACCTGAAAAATTTGATTTTGAACATTCACAAAATATTGAAAATAACGTTTCTGCGAATTTTCAGTCGAGTCAATGTGTTGATAAAAAATATTTTTAGTCAAAGGAAACGGAATATCAAACTTTGTCGAGTCAAAAGAGTGCAACGAAATATTGAGATTCATATCGCAAATCCAAATTTGCTCGATTCCCTGCACATAATGAAGCGGGTCGAAATACATTTTATACCAACTTTGATTTTTTTTTTGCACGCCTTCGGTAATCAACTCGTCCCAAAAAGTATAAGTCTCGGCGGTATTTTTAAAAACTTCCGCAGAAAGTTTTACAGCAACGTTAGTCGAATATTGTTTTTGCGTCAATAAATCTTTTCGATACGCATTTTTTCGAACAGAATGCAAATACTGCCCAATAAAAAAGAAAATTATTGGGAAAAATAACAAAATTGAGATAAATAAAATCAGTTTTGTGCGAATTTTCATAAACTTTTACATATTTTTTTGAAAATGATTCGCTGCGAATTCCAATTGTTCGTACCAATCTTTCCCAAATTTTCGAATCAACGGTTCCTTAAGTACTTGATAAAGATAAAGTTGCAAAAGTTTTCCCTTCTCGCGTGCCGAAGAACAAATTTTTAATTGTTGATAATTTAACGCCTCAAGACCGCCATAATAAGGTCGAATCCGAATCGGAAACAAATGACACGAAATTGGTTTTTGAAACGAAATCTCACTCGCAAAAAACGCTTTCTCTATCGCACAACGGGCAACATTTTTTTCAAAAAAACAATAAGCACATTCAGAATTGTCAATTAACGGCGTAACAAAAGTATTGTCGGTTTCATCTTTGACATAAAAACCAACTTTCTCTATCACTTCGATGCCTTTTTGCGTGAGATAAGATTTAACTTTTGGAAAAATCTCTTCTAAAATGGGCAATTCCGTCTCATTTAACGGCGCGCCCGAATCTCCTTCAACGCAACATTGTCCCAAACATTTCGAAATTTCACAGCAAAATTTTTTATCTAAAATATCGAAACTTATCAACGTATTTTCAATTTGAAGCATAAAAAAAAATTAAGAATGTTCCAAAAACTCTCTCGCATTTTGAAGGGCAATTTCTGTTAACTGCTTGCCGCTCAACATCTTAGCAATTTCCTGCACTCGCTCCTCGTGAGAGAGAAGTCGAATTTTCGTTGAAGTTTCGACCTCGGTTTCCAATTTGTAAACTTTATAATGAAAATCGCCTTTGCTTGCCACTTGCGGCAAATGAGTAATGTTGATAATTTGGCTGTTTTTTGCCATTTGTTTGATAATTTCGCCCATTTTGTGGGCAATTTCGCCAGAAATGCCGCTGTCAATTTCGTCAAAAATTAAGGTCGGAAGTTTTATCGATTCCGAAATCAACGATTTGATACTCAACATTAAACGCGAGATTTCGCCGCCCGAAGCAATTTTCGAAATTTCCTGCACCTCAACATTTTTATTTGCCGAAAACAAAAACATTACCTCATCTCTGCCTGTTGCATTAAATTCTTGATTTTCAACACGTTGAATACGAAAAGACGCATTCGGAATTCCTAAATCAAACAACATTTCTGTAATTTTCTGTTCAATATTTGGAATTGCGGCAATTCTACTCTCTGACAACAACATCGATTTTTGTTCCAAAATTTTTTGCAAATTAGAAATTTCCAATTTCAATTTCTCTAATTTTCCCTCGTAAGAATTAATTTCTTGCAATTTTTTCTCAAAATCTGCTTGAATTTCAAGCAATTCGCGCACCGTTGAAACGCGATGCTTGTGCTGCAATTTGTAAATTATGTCTAAACGGTCTTGCACCTCGACAATTCGTTGCGGGTTGCAGTCAATTTTTTCGTTTAAAAACTCAATTTCTTGCGAAATATCTTTTAATTCGTAATAAACGGTTTTTATCCGTTCCGACAATGTTGATGCCGCAGAAAAATATGACGAAATATGTGAAAAAGAATTTAAAATTTCTTTTAAATTCGAAATTATCCCATTTTCATCTGTTAACAGCAAACCTTCAGCACTTGCGAGATAACGCTTAATTTCTTCGGTATGCGTAAGAATCTGCAATTCATTTTCTAACGATTCCTGTTCTTCGGGCAAAAGTTTAACTTGTGAGATTTGGTCAAATTGAAATTGATAATAATCCGCTTCTTTTTGCGACTGAATCGACTGCTTCAATAACAATGAATATCGATTTGAAATTTGTTTAAATTGTTGATAATCAACGAAGTAATTGGACAAAAGAGACTCATTTCGCGCAAAAGCGTCAACAACTTTTAGTTGAAAATGCGATTCGTTTAACAATAAATTGCTGTGCTGCGAGTGAACATCAATTAATTTCTCTGTCAATTCTTTCAAAAAATTGAGATTTGTCGGCGAATCGTTCACAAAAGCACGCGACTTTCCGTTGGGAGAAATTTCTCTTCGAATAATTAATTGATTTTCGAAATCTATATCTTGATTTTTAAACGATTCAGACAACTCGTTTTCTAAATTACTGACTTCAAAAATTGCTTCGACAATACACTTTTCTGTTTTATTTTTCAAGACAGCAACATCAGCTCTTTGCCCTAAAATCAAGGACAAAGCATCAAGAACAATCGATTTTCCTGCACCTGTTTCTCCCGTAATGATAGTAAAACCAAGGTTAAAATTTATCTCAAGTTGAGAGATAAGTGCGTAATTTTTGATGGATAAAAATTGCAACATTTTAACTTATGTTTAGAAAAAAGTTAAAATTAGTTAAATAAACCTTTTATATAATCTTTAGTTTTCTCGTTTTGTGGATTTTCGAAAAACTGTTTTGCCTCTCCAAATTCGATAATTTCTCCGAGATACATAAAAACCACGTAATCTGCCATTCGGCGGGCTTGGTCGAGAAAATGCGTCACCATAACGATGGTATAATTTTGTTTTAACTCAATAAATTTTTCCTCAATAACTTGACTCGAAATCGGGTCTAATGCCGATGTTGGTTCGTCTGCGAGAATAATATCGGGGTCAACAGCCAAGCCGCGCGCCAAGCACAGGCGTTGTTGTTGCCCAATAGACAAGCAAGACGCAGGGTCGCGAAGTCGATTTTTCACTTCGTCCCAAAGATTCGCCATTCGCAAATAATGTTCAATGCGTTTTAACATCAACGATTTTTTGCGTCTTCCGCTAATTCGCAACCCAAAAGCAACATTTTTGTAAATATTCATCGGCAACGGATACGGTCTTTGCGAGAGAAGTCCCATTTTTTTGCGAATTTTCGTAATATCGGTGTTTGTGTGCAAAATATCTTCGTCATCAATAAAAATATTTCCCGAAATTTTCGATTTGGAATATAAATCGGTAAGTCGATTCAGACATTTCAATAACGTAGTTTTTCCGCACCCTGAGGGACCAATAATGACCGTAATTTTATTTTTCGGAATCTGAATGTTGATATTTTTTAAAATTTGTTGCTTATTGATAAAAAAATTCAAATCCTTGATAATAATTTTTGGAGTTTCCATAGACAAGTTAAATTTTTATTTCCATTTTGCAGAAATGTTTAAATCAATTTCTTTGGCAATCATTAATTCTTTGTTTTCGTTTTGTAAACCGATGAGAGCCATTTCTAAATCATTTGTCAAAACACAAAGACAAAAATAATATGGGAAAATTTTAAATTTAAAATATTTTTCTGCACCCTTTTCAAGCGAAGGATTATAAAATTGCAGTCGAAGAATTTGTTTTTCAAAAATTCTTCGCCACTCTGTCGGAGTAGAATCAATAAATTCATAACCTGCCTCACTAATAAAAAAATGTTTCTCTTTATTAACAAAACCGAAACCAAGTTTTTTGATTAAATTTTTGGGATTATTACTTAATTATAAGTTTTATCATTACGAGACAAAAGTATAATATTTTTTGAGAAAAAACAAATTTTTTATAATTTTTTTTACAAAATCCCGAATTTTGTTATCTTTGCCAAAAAAAATAAACAACTGATTTTATGAACTGTCCCAAATGTGGCGTGACGGCACACACTTCACAAAGAATGGTTTTATCAATGGAAGACAACGATGGGAATGCAAGAAATTTTGACTGTTACACCTTTTCCCTTCAAATATTTGCGAGAAAAGTATTTTGTTCAAAGAGTCTCTTGAGATAAAACTTTTTCTTATTTTCGAGAAATTTTCAATTTTTCGAAAAATTCCACTCAATTTTCATATCCCAATTCGCTTTAATTAAAATTTCTTTGGAATAATACAAAATTCGTTCAGGCTGAAGATGTTTTAAAAAATTTCCCGTTTCCCACTTCGCATTTTTATTTTTGTCAAAAATGGCTCGAAGTTGATATTTCGCAGGCGTTAAGTTTTCTATTTTCAACGTTTTATCGTTTTGTAATAAAAATTCTTTGAGAACAACATTTTTCTCATTTAACAGTTGCAAAATAATTTGTCCTTGAGAAATAAAATTCTGCGAAGGCAACGTATCTTTTGGCGGGAAAAAATGTTCAGTCATTTTAGCGATATTCGAAAGTTTAATTTCCAAATTTCCGTAGGCATCTTTTCGTTGAACGGCAAATTTCACGGTGCAGGAATCGTTTTGTTGCCCAAAAATATCGAGAAAAGCAAGGCTGTCGAGATAAAGTTTGTACGTTTTTCCTTCTTTCCATTTTGCAGCGAGATGAAATTTTCGCAGTTGTGCAGAATCTTGAAAAATTCGAAACGAAACAGGAATTTCTAAGGAATATTTTTGCAAAACCGTATCTTTTTTTTGCGAAATAGTGTCGTTTAATTGGGGTTTTTGCGGAATTTTCATTTCACCAAAAAGTTTCTCTACTCGCGAGTAAAAAGTTTTATGGTCATAAAAAAATCGAAAATTTAATGTATCTTCATTGATAAAATTTTTCTCTTTGAGAGTAAAAATAAACGTATCTCGATTCGCATTTGGTTGAATATCAACAATTTGAGACTTTTTTTCATTATCAAAAACTTCGATTTTCAAATCTTTTGTTGGACGTTTAAAAGCAATTTTAAACTGCGTTTCTGTTTGCCGCTTCGCTTCTGTAATCAATTGTTTTGGAATTTCGAGCAAATTTGTATCAGAAATTTCGTACAATTTCATTTTCGAAGTATCAAACCTCGCAACCGGATTTTCAAAATTCAAAAATAAATTCGCAAAAAAATCAACAGAAGAATTATTTTTAAATTTTAACTTTGTCGCTTTATTTGTTGAGAAATAAACTGCTTCGAGAGTATCTGTAACGGCAAAAATATTTTCAACAGAATCTTGACGCAAAAAAGTGACTAAAAATTTCAGAGAATCTTTATTTTGCAAAATCGTGTCGGTGAGCCACAAAAAAACCGTGTCTTTTGAAAAATTTTTCTCAAGAATATTCCAATTTTTTTGCGTTTCAAAATTTAACAATTTAAACGCAATGCTGTCAAATATCAAGGGTTTTGAGAAACCAAGAATACATTTTCCTCTTTTTTCGCGATTTATTCCGTTGTTAAACTGCTTATTTTTATTTTCTGTAAACAAAAAAATGGTTAAATCATTTGGTTTTGCGAAATAATTTGTCTGCACAATAACTGTGTCATTTTTGAGAGTATCTGTCATTTCAGGTTTCTCTGAATCGTGCAAAATTGTACCTTTTTTCAAGGAATCGCTCGAAGTTTTTACCTCAATAAATGGCGAAATGATAGAATCTGCAAACGCAATTTCCTCATTTGGAAGGTCAAACTTGAGATTCGCATTCATATCGTGCAACGCAAAAAGTCGAAATTTCCCCTTTTTGATAAAATTAATATTAAAATTTCCTGACGTGTCGGTGCGCGTGGAATAATACGGAATCTCTTTGTACGGTGCGGAATCCGACAGATTTCGAAACAACATTACAAAAATATCTTTGCGAGGTTTTCCCGTAAAAGCATCAATTAATTTTCCAGAAACGCCGAAGGAATCTATTTGCGAGTAAGTCGAAAAAACGTATCGAAAATTGAGAATCGGATTAGATTCGTTTAAATCCACAATTGCATCGCCGAAATCAAGCGTGTAAGTTGTGCTATCTCGCAGCGAGTCGGGGAGATGAATAATTAAATTTTTATACTTCGCTTTGCATTCGGGCATTTCCTGCAGCGGCGGCGAAATCAAAAGTTTCTGTTCAACATTTTTCAAATCAATAAATTCGTCGAAACGAATGAGAATTTTTTTCGGTTTAACGTTCAACGATTTATATTCAGGAGAATATTTCGTTATTTTTGGGGGCAAAGAATCTTTCGGTCCTCCCGTAACACTTCCGACCTGAGCACAGGAAAACCAACACAATACAAAAAAGCATAACATTACAAAGTAAACAAAAAAATTTTTCACAATTAAAAAATTTTACATAAAAATTCACCGCAAAGATAAAATAAATTTCAGAAATAATATTTTTTAGCCCGATTTTTCGTTGTAAAATAAATATTTCTCAAAAATATCGAAGAAATATTTTGCAAATACGAAAAAAAATTATAATTTTGCCGTGTTTTCGAAAACAAAATTTTAACTGCAAAAAGCAATGGATTTATTGAAAATCGCAGAAGGTCAATTTGCTACCTCAAAAGAAAAGGGATTTCCTAAATTTATTAGCGGCGATACGGTTACGGTACATTATAAAATCGTCGAAGGAAATAAAGAACGTGTGCAGCAATTCCGCGGTGTAGTGATACAACGCAAAGGTGCGGGTAACACTCGAACTTTTACCATTCGTAAAATGTCAGGAAACGTAGGCGTTGAGCGTATTTTCCCATACTCTTCACCGTTTATTGAACAAATCGAAGTGAATAAAAGAGGTAAAGTTCGTCGCGCGCGAATTTATTATCTTCGAGATTTAACAGGGAAAAAAGCCCGTATCAAAGAAAGAAAATATACAAATTAATTTCTTTCCCGCAATGTGTCGATGGCAAAATCGAATACGCAAAGCAAAAGGTCTATCTCTCCCTCGAAAAGATAGTCCTTTTGTTATTTTTGCCCAAAAAATGTTGTTATTTTTTTTCATTTTTTCGATATTTCTAATGAACAGCTGCACCATGCCGATTCAAAAAATTGTGAAAAATCCTAAAAAATATCACGGAAAAATCGTTCAGGTTAAAGGCACTGTTATTGAAGCACTCGGTTTAAAAAAAATTCGCGTTTATGCTATCAAAGACCAGTCGGGAGGTACAATTTTAATCAACACATACAGAAAACTGCCTCGCGTGGGCGAAAAAGTTAAAATCAAAGGCAGAGTCCGAAATAATTATACTTTTGAACGAAAAAAAATTCTTATTATTGAGGAAAAAAAACGAATCAAAAAATAACGTTGCGAAATTTTTAAAGCAACGTTTTTTATTTCTCAAAAGTTTTGTAATTTTGCAAAATAAAACCAAAAAATTTTTTCGCTGTGAAAAACGAACAAAAACATTTCTCTATGCCTGCTCTCGAAGTTTTAGATGAGAAAAGTACAAAAAATAAGGGCAGTCATTTTTTGATTTTGCACAACGATGACATCAATACGTTCGAGTTTGTCATCGACTCGTTGATAGAAATTTGCGAACATAATCTCGAGCAAGCCGAACAATGTGCTTTTATCACGCATTCGAAAGGAAAATGTGATGTCAAGAAAGGAACAATGAAAAAGTTAAAACCAATGAAAAACGCATTAATCGAAAGAGGTTTAAAAGCGACAATCGATTGAATATCAACATTTTATGGCAAAACTTTCGTTTAAAACTTTAACAGGCAAAACCCTTCGTCTTGATGAGAATGATGAAATTCATCGAGGCGGTGAAGGTAGAATTTTGTCCATTGCTGAAAATCCAAATCTCGTTGCAAAAATTTATCACGACCAAATCTCGCCAATTTCTGAAGAACAATTTCAATTTCTCACAAAATTGGACAAAAATTTGTTTGTTACCCCGCAAGATTTATTGTTAGACACAAAAACGAAAAAAATTTGCGGATTTACGATGGAATATATCGGGAAAGATTTTTTCCCTTTGAGTTCTTTGTTCATAAAAAGTTTTTGTCAGAGAACGCAAATGAACGAAATTGTCAAGCAAAAAATTGCCGAATCGTTGATTGCCGTAGTGAAAATTGCACACGAAAATAAAATGGTTATCGGAGATTTTAACCAATACAACATTTTAGTGAACGCACAGGGAGAAATAAAATGTATCGATATTGACTCGTATCAGACGCCGCAACATCAACATTCAGGAATTTTGTTAGACGACATTCGCGATTATTTTTACGGAGGAAAAGTTTGCGAAAACAGCGATTTTTTCGCCCTTTCGATTTTGATTTTTTCGATTTTTACTTACGTGCATCCGTTTAAAGGAATTCACAAAATTTATAAACAACTCTCGGAGCGAATGATTATGAGATTGCCGATTTTTGCGAATTCGCCCGATATGATTGTGCCGAAATGTTATGAACCCTTGAATAATGCGGATTTGCAACAACAATTCTCGCGTTTTTATTTGCAAGGACACAGATTTTTACTTTCTCTCGAAAAACAAATTATTCCGACAACACAAAAAATTGCAACAACAATTCTTCCGCAGAAAGACTTGATTATCAACGAGATAATGAAGCAAGAAAAAATACAAAATATTTATTTTCTGCAAAATATCGGTTATATCGAAACAGACAAAAATTTTGTCGTTTATAAAATTTTTGGAAAAGGCAATTTTTCAGTTTTAGAAACTTTCTCGAAAAGCGAATTTTCGAAAATTTATCTGTCTGCGAAAAATATTTTGTTGCGAAAAGAAAATAAATTGTTTCATTATAAATCGAAAACAGAAATTGTTGAACTGACAAATTTTATTTTTCCTAATGAATTTTTGGAGAATGTTTACAACGACATTTTAATGGTTCTCGGTGACGGAATAATGAGTTGGATTTATCTTAACGATGTGATAAACAAATCGATACAAAATAAACGCTTCGATGTTTTTGTGCGTGGTTTTCAACATTGCGGCAGTATTTTGCAAAATGCAGGCGGCGTTTTGCGAATTTTTTACCCAACAGGAAACGACCTTGCGAGTGTGAAAGTTGCGTTAAATGTGAAGCAATTGTATCAACAAAATCATCTCGGTGCGGTGCAATATATCGAAAATAATGAAATTCATCACCGTTATTTTCGACTTCGCGGTTTGCAGTTTGAGTTAGCAAATTTTGAGATAAATTCTATGAAAAATTTTGGTTTCTCAATGACAAAAGACAACGAAGGTTTTATTTTCGAGCCTTCAGATAACAATTTGAAAATTCTGCGAAGTCTTGATTTTGCCACAGTTTCGGAGTTAGAATGTTCAATCATTTCGGAACATTCTGTGGTTCAACACTCCGCGGCAGGCATTTGGGTTTGGGAAAATGATGCCGTTTATTTGTTAAATAAAAAGTAAAAAAATCTTAATCTGTCAAATTTTTTCACAAAATCTGACAGATTTTTTATAAAATTCACATTCTGAAAAGTTTAAAATCGAAATAAATTAGGAAAATATTTTAAAAAAACATCAACGCCGAGAAAAACGATGATTAAAAACATAAAAAACACAAAAATTTGCAAAAAAGTAATTCGACTATTTGCCGTTCCAACTTTTTTGAGAATTTCAGCATCCTGCATTTGCGAAGTTAAACTTTTTTGCTCGTTCAAAACTACTTGTTCCTGTTGAAAAATCGAGTAAATATTTGTATCCAAATGATTCAATCTGTCAGTGAGATTTGCTTTTTCCAAAACTTCTGTCAATTTGGCAGTTTGCAGCGAGAGTCTATTAATTGTGTCTGTTTGTTTTTGATTCAAAGTAGTTAAATCGTTGATTTGTCGGCGAGATTCGGCAAGCGTTGTCTCAATAATTTGTTGAAAACGCAACTCATTTCCCTGCACTTGCTGCTGAATTTGAAGCAAAAATTTATTTAATTCCTCCGTATTTGTTTTTAAAATTTGCAAAAAACTCTGCGTTTGTTTGTCCGAATTTTCCTGCAAAGAAGTCAGAAAAGTTTTATTGGTGTCAATTTGCAGCTGCAAAATTTTCGTAAAATCGTCTATTTTTGCAGAAAATTCACTTGGAATACCTGTTTTCCCTGACTCAACTTTCTTCAACAAATTTTCAATTTGCATCTGATTTTTTGTAGTAAATTCACTTATCGAAGTTTGATGCAAATTCGAAATCTCTTTCAAATGGGCAATATAAGCAGTTAACAAACTTTCAACCGTTTCGACAACTTTTTTTGCCGCAAACTCGGTGCGAGAAATTTGTTCGGTGGCAGTTTTTAATTCTAACAAAGTTTCCTGCATTTGAGAAAGTTCCTCGTTAATTTTTTCCTGTGTATCCATATAAAAATTGGGTTTTGAATTTTTTTAACCAATCTGAATAAATTTTCAAATTTTTTAATTGTTCCTCAAGTGTTTGATAATCAACGAATAACGAATTTTCAAAATCAACAACACTCGACGACAAAGATGTAAATTTTTTGCGACAAAACTCGAATAATTTCTCTTTTTCGACTTTTTTCGACTCAAAAATTTCGATTTTTTGTGAAAAACTTTTTTCCAACAACTCTCTAAAATTACAATTTTCGTTTTTCGAAACAGAAAATTTGATTTTCCAATTTTTTTCATTGACAGAAATGTCCTCAAAAATTTTCGAAAACGTCAACATTGTCTCAAACAACGATTTTTCATAAGGCACTTCAAAAGTTAATTTCTCGTGGAGTGATAATTTCTCAAAAACTTCTGTAAATCCTTGAATTTCAATGCTTTCTGTGTAATTTTCCAACCACTCGAAAACAGAAACTTTATTTTGTTTTTGCTCCTCAATTTTTTCTTTTGTAAATTCTAACAACTTGATAGTCAAAGACTTATCAAAATTGCTGTACTCATTTTTTAGCACATTTTTTGAAAAATCAAGCGAACCAAAAGTTTTATTTTCTTTGTTCAAAAATAATTGCTGCGGATTTTCAGAAGGATAAGGCAAAAACTCCACTTTTTCACCGAACTCTTTGAAAATCAATTGTTTAATGATTTCTGCATTTTTCACTTTTTCGTTCACAAAACCGTTGCAAAGTTTTTCGATATTCCGTTTTTGTGTCTCAAAAAAAGTTTCAGTAACTATTTGATTATCAAGAAGTAAAAATATTTTCGAATGATTTTTTGCCGCTCTATTAAACGCAAACCACGATTCTTTTGTGGCAGGAATTTCGCAAAAAATTATCGCATCGGCAACAGAATATAACGACAAATCCATTGAAAATGAAGCAATTAACAACGAAGTTTCGCCCTCACGCCAAGAGTGATAATTCTCCTCCGATTCTATTGCTTTGAGATTCGAAATTTCACTTTCAAAATTGCCAAAAAACATCGACATTTTCCATTCAGAGAAAACATTTTTTAACTTTTCATAAATTTCTTTAACATTTTTTTCAGATTTTGTAACGATTAAAACTTTCTTTTTCTGCAACGAATTTAACTTTTCCGACAATATTTGTGTAATTTTTTCTGTTTTATTTGAAGTTTCAAACATTTGAAAAGACAAATTTAACGACAAAAATTGAAATTCTAACATCTGAAAAGACGAAATTTTTAATTCTTGAGAAATATCAACTTTTACATTTTCGTTGTGCGGCAGCGAAAACGCAAAAATCGGTAACTCATTGAAATTGCTTATTTTACACAGATTTCGAACATTTTTTACCACATTTGCGTAGAAAAAATGAAAATCATAACTCCACGGCGAAAGTCGTTGTATATTGTCGAGAATGGCAAAACTAAAAGAAGAATTATTTTTTTCTAAAATCTCTCTAAACTCTTGATTTTGAAAGACTTGCGGAGTAATAAACACAAAAGCCGCTTCGTTATTTAACAGTTTTTGATACTCTTTTCCTCGCAAAAACTTAGGTTTCCAATTTTCAGAAAATATCGCAAAACTATCAATTTTTTGATTTTTCAAATCTCGAATATGCTCTTGAATCGCAAGATGATAAGGCAAAATCGTTAAAACCGTGCTTGGCTGTAGCATTGCCGCAAAAAGACAACTCACCGCCTTGTCCTGCAACGAAACATTGGTCGCACAAAAAGATTGCGAAATCAAAATTTTATTTAAAATATTCCATTGAGTGTCGTTAAATGTTGGAATTTGAAAAATATTTTTTAACAAATATTCCATCGCAACTCGTTGATTTTCAGAAACTTGCGAGTACGCAATATTCGGTGCATCAGCAAATTTTCGAAAAGAGTGAATTCTATACGAAGACCGAATTTTAACTTTTCCCTTCGCAGCCGTTTTCGCAAAAGTATCAAAAACAAATTTTCGCTGCAAAACAGAAATATCAATTAATAAATCAAAAATTTCATCAGAATCGAAATTTTGCAAATGTTTAATAATGTTAAAATTGTTTAAATCGCATTTGGCAAATTCAGAAGTGTTAAAAATTGTTAAATTTATTTGCGGAAAAAACTTTTGAACATTCGCACTTTCCCACAATTTCTCAAACCAAATTTTTAAATCTTGAAACGCAAGAGCCGCACAAGGCACATCTCTTTCAATAACAGCAATGTTAAACGCTTGATTTTCAACATCAAACGAAATATTTTTCGAAATCAAAAATTCAATAAAAACTTTTTGTATTCTTGCAATTGCAAACGGCGACAAACTCCATTGCAACGCTTCTCTGCCTTGCGAGCTCAGGAATAACGGGCTTTCGAAATTTTTTGTTAAAATATCAAAAAATTCGTTAAAAGTAAATTCCGACAAAGGTTGTAAATCTTCAGAATTTAACGTGTAAAAATTTTCAGACGCAATAGAAAACAAATTTGCCCATTTTAAATTTGCAAAAAATTCTTTTCTAAAATTCTCTGTATTTTCGTCAGGAATATTTTTCGATTCGTCAATTTTTATGGCAATATTAAGTGGTTGATTTTCAATATGATACGGAATAGAAAATAAAAAGTCTATCTCGATTTGCGAGATAGACTTTTCAAATTTTTCTGTATTTACTTCGGCAAAAGTTAAAATTTCAGAAATATTGGGTTTTGGTTCTAAAAGTTGAAAATATTTGTCTCCAAAATTGTCAAGTAAAATATTGTACCAAAAATTTACTTCATTTTTCGACAAAACAGGATTATTTTCGGTATTTTCTGCATATCTAACTGCTTGATTCTTACGATTTAAACGTGGTTCAATGATGTGCAAAGCGCGAAATAAATTTTCAGCAATCAAAGAAAATTCGATTTTGAGATGTTCGAAAAATTTTTCGTTCAAGAATGCCGAAGGGCGAGTCGGTAACCCTCGCGTTATCAAGTTGTTAGCAACTGCGAGAAACGAATCGTTGGTTTTTTGTAAAATAGAAAACGAAGTTTCGCATTCGAAAAAAGATAATTCTTTAGTCAATTTTTCGATTTTTGTTTTATATGAAAAATCCTTGTATAAATCAAAGATTTGGTCGAAAAAATAGCCTGCTTGTAATTGAGACATAAAATTTTTATTTTAGAATGGCAAAGATAAAAAAGTTTTGCGAAATGAAAAATTTTTTGTTTATTTTTGTGAGAAAATTTTTTTCAAAAAAAAATTTAATTTTTAGTTGATTATTTAACTTTTTTTATTACTTTTGCAAAAAAGTTTTTTACGATTATGGAGAAAAAAATCAGAATTCTCTTGGCAGAAGATGACACGAATTTAGGTTCTCTTCTCAAGCAATATTTGGAAATGAAAGGTTATGAAACTGATTTATTTCCTGATGGCGAAAAAGCGTATGCAGGTTTTATGGGAAATCAATATGATTTCTGTATTCTTGACGTAATGATGCCGATAAAAGATGGTTTTACTCTCGCAGGCGAGATTCGTACTCTCAACAGCGAAATTCCCATTTTGTTTTTAACCGCAAAAACACTCAAAGACGACATTGTTCAAGGTTTCAAAGCAGGTGCCGATGATTATATCACAAAACCATTTTTGATGGAAGAATTGTTACTCCGAATGGAAGCGGTGATGCGAAGGAGCAAAACTTACGTAGATTCGGGGCAACAGGAATATCAAATTGGGAAATATCAGTTTCACATTATCCGACAAGAACTCGAAATTGACGGCAAAGTAGTTAAACTCACGACAAAAGAGACCGATTTGTTAAAACTTCTCTGCAACAACGCAAATAAAGTTTTAGACAGAAATTTCGCTTTGAAGTCAATTTGGCGAGATGACAATTATTTCAATGCTCGCAGTATGGATGTTTACATCACAAAATTACGAAAAATTTTAAAAGACGACCCCGAGGTTGAGATTCTCAATGTTCATAGCAAAGGTTTTAAACTTGTTGCCCCAAATCTTTAGCAAAATGCACAAAAAACTTGCTATGTTATGGCGAAAATTAAGATTCCAAAAAATGAACGAAGAACCGCTGTCGTTGTGAGCAGCGGTTTTCGATTAAAAAATTTATTTGCAAAAAGCAAATTTTTATTAATTTTTGAAAAAAAATGAACGAAAAACTTGAAGCATTTAAACGACTTTTGTTTATTATGGACGAATTGCGGGAAAAATGCCCTTGGGACAGAGAACAAACGATGGAAACTTTGCGAACTCTCTCGATAGAGGAAGTTTACGAACTCGCAGACGCCGTTTTTAGACAAAATCTCTCGCAAATCAAAAAGGAACTCGGCGATGTGTTGCTTCATATCGTTTTTTACGCAAAAATTGCTGACGAAATGGGCAGTTTCGACATCAAAGATGTGATAAATTCGCTTTGCGACAAGTTAATTTTCAGACATCCACACGTCTTCGGACAGACAGAAGTAAAAGATTCCGCCGAAGTAATTCGAAATTGGGAGGAATTAAAACTCAAAGAGAAAGACGGCAATAAAAAAGTACTCGAAGGAATTCCTATTTCGTTGCCCGCAATGATAAAAGCATACAGAATTCAAGACAAAGTCCGCGGTGTCGGTTTCGATTGGGACAAACGCGAGCAAGTTTGGGACAAGATTCAGGAAGAAATCAATGAATTGAAAGCAGAGATAGAAAATTTAGACGCAAATAAAACCGAACAAGAATTCGGTGATGTTTTTTTTGCGTTAATCAACGCCGCAAGGTTGTACGGAATAAATCCTGAAAATGCTTTGGAACGAACTAATCGAAAATTTATCAAGCGTTTTGAATATCTCGAAGAGAAAACAAAGCAACAGGGCAAGTCTCTCAAGGAAATGTCGCTGCAAGAAATGGATGTTTACTGGGAAGAAGCAAAAAAATTTGACAAAAAATAATTTTATTTTCAAAATTATTTTTATCTTTGCAAAGTTTTTAGACAAAAATTTATGCAAACTATTAAAATTTTAGACAAAGAATTTCGTTTGTCAATTCCTGCTTCGCAAATTAATGAAGCAGTTAGCAAAGTTGCCGCACAAATAAACAATGACCTTCGCGAAAAAGATGTTTTGTTTTTGGGCATTTTAAACGGCTCTTTTATGTTTGCCGCCGATTTATTTCGCAAAATTGAATTTCCGTGTCAAATCTCGTTTATCAAAGTTTCGTCATATCAAGGAACATCGTCAACAGGAAAAACGAAACAACTCATCGGAATCAACGAAAATGTAAAAGGCAGAACTATTGTGATTCTCGAAGACATCGTCGATACAGGACTAACTATTGAAAAAATTCTCGAAGAATTAAAAGTTTACGAACCTGAAGACATAAAAATTGCAACATTTCTGCTCAAAAGAGATGTTTTCAAAAAAAATATCCCGTTAAATTATGTCGGAATTGAAATTCCTAACGATTTTATTGTTGGTTATGGACTCGATTATAACGGTTACGGCAGAAATTTCGGCGAAATTTATTCAGTAATTTAACTTTTTTATGAGTACAGAATCGAAAGTGTATGAAGTTTTGTCAATGTTAAACATTGATTATCAATTACTTACACATCCCCCAGCACCGACAATCGAAGTTGCAAAGACATTTTGGCAAGAAATAGATTCTACGCATTGCAAAAATTTATTTTTTCGAAATTGGAAGGGCAACCAACATTATTTGGTGATTTTGGAATGGAACAAAGATTTAGACACAAAGACATTGGAAAAAGAGTTAAAAAGTGGTCGTCTCAGTTTTGGGTCGGCGGAGCGTTTGCAAAAATTTCTCGGACTCGAAGCAGGAGCAGTCTCGCCGCTTGGTTTAATCAACGATTCAGAAAAACACGTCATCGTTTTTTTAGATGAAGAGTTAAAAAATGCGGAAAAATTAACTTTTCACCCAAACATCAACACTGCGGCAGTGACTTTTTCGTTCTCGGATTTCGAAAAATTTTTAAAATGGACAGGAAATTCTTTTGAATTTCGAAAATTACCCATTTTGTAAAAATATGGACACTTTGAATCTCAACTTGCGTTATACTTATGCCGATTATCTCACTTGGTTTGATGATATTCGCAGAGAGTTAATTGATGGATTAATTCTCAAAATGGCTGCGCCGTCTTCAGAACACCAAATTATCTCTGGAAATTTATATCGAGATATTGCAATTTTTTTGCGAAAAAAAAATTGTAAAATTTTTCATGCACCTTTTGATGTTCGTTTAGTAAAAAATGGCGAAAATGAAAATGAAAAAATTACCACTGTTGTTCAACCAGATTTGTGTGTCGTTTGCGATTTAACGAAAATTGATAAACGTGGTTGTCTCGGTTCGCCAGATTTAATTATCGAAATTGTTTCGCAAAAAAATGCGAAAAGAGATTTAAAAGATAAATTTAAAATTTACGAGGAATATCAAATTCGAGAATATTGGATTGTTAGACCGTATGATAAAATTACAGAAGTTTTTTTATTGAACGAAAATGGCAAATTTATTCTGAACGGAATTTATACAAAAGAGGATTCTGTGCCTGTTAACATTTTTAATGGCGAATTAATTATTCACCTCAACGAAATTTTTGAGTAAAAAATGAATTATTTAGAGATAAATCAAAATTCTTTTTCTGTGCCGTTGCAGGAAATTCCTGTTTTGGAATATGAACATTTTTTCGAAGTAACCAATTCTTTGCTTCAAAAAAAAATGCGGCATTGCGTGAATTATTTTTGTTTTCCGTATCAAAAAGATTTTTTGAAGTTTATTATCGCCATCGCTGATGACGAAACATCGCAAATTGCGATATTTTCTCACGAATGGAATCGAAAAATTGCTTTTCCGCTGCGTTCTCTCACAGAATTACATTATCCGCTGCATATTTACGAAAGAGAAATTTATGAAAATTTTGGAGTGCATTTTATCTCGCATCCTTGGTTAAAACCCGTTCGTTGGGTATGGAATCGGGCTGACAAGAATAAAACGATGAATAATTATCCGTTTTTCAAAATCGAAGGCGGTGAAATTCACGAAGTCGGTGTTGGTCCAATTCACGCAGGCGTCATCGAACCAGGACATTTCCGTTTTCTTTGTAACGGCGAAAGAGTTTTGCATCTTGAAATTCATCTCGGTTATCAACATCGCGGCGTTGAAGAACTTTTTTTAACGAAAAAAAGTTTTTTGCAACGAAGTGTGCTTGCCGAAAATATTGCAGGAGATACTGCCATCGGACACGAAATGGCTTTTGCCGCTGTTGTTGAGAAACTTTCGCAAACTAACGTTTCAGAAGAACTCGAAATGGAACGAAGTATTGCTATTGAACTCGAAAGAATCGCACTTCACATCGGCGACACTGCCAATATGTGTACAGGAATTGCGTATCAACTTGGGCAGGTAACAAATGAAGCGTTGCGAACCGTAATCATCAATACGACACAATTTTGGTGCGGAAACCGTTTTGGAAAAGGACTGATACGAATTTTAGGAACAAATTATCCGTTAAAAACTGAAGTTATTGACTTAATTTTGCGAAATTTAGTTGATGTAGACTCTCAATTTAACGAAGTTGCTTCGAGAATTTATTCTTTGCCAAGTGTGCTCTCGCGTTATGATGGAATTGGAGTTGTGACTCAAAAACAAGCAGAGTTAATCGGTGCAGTCGGAATGGCAGCAAGAATGTCAGGAATTCCGAGAGATATTCGTTCTTCGCATCCATTTTCTCATTTTAAAAAGCAGAAATATGAAACAATAACGCTGCAAAGCGGTGATGTTTTGGCAAGAGCGATTCTTCGAAAAATGGAATTTGACAAATCAATAGCGTGGTTAAAAGAAGTTTTGGAAAAATATCCGATTTTGCAGAGTCGAACTAATTTTGAAAAACCCAATTATTCTCCGACATTATCGCCGAATCATTTTGCACTTTCGTTAGTCGAGGGTTGGAGAGGAGAAATTTGTCATTGTGCAATAACCGATTCTGACGGAGAAATTCTGCATTACAAAATAAAAGACCCCTCGCTGCACAACTGGATGGCACTTGCCTTGGCGGTGAGAAATCTTGAAATCTCGGATTTTCCTATCAATAACAAAAGTTTTAACCTTTCTTATTGCGGCTATGATTTGTGAAAATTTTTCTAAAAACCTGACAGATTTCGAAAAAAACCTGACAGGTTTAATTAATTTCGTTAAATATTTGCGTTAAACGGTGGCAACGGCGGTTCTTTGAATGCCGAGTCTTCAACGTGTTCTCGCATTTGTCGAAAACCAACAATCCACAAATAAATCAAATACGGAATAAATAACAACAAAAGAAACAGATTTTCCGAGAATAAAATGAAATCATAAATTCCATGCAAAATTATCGGGATAAAAATGGCAAACAAAATATATTTTGTCTGTTGGTCGGCGTTTGCGAATTTTGCTTTTCCCAAATAAAAACCCATTGCTACTCCAAATAATGCGTGTGCAGGAACGGCAGTTAAGGCTCGGAGAAATCCTGTTCCTGCACCATTTCCAAGCACATAAAACACATTTTCAACTAACGCAAAACCCAACGAAATATAAACGGCATAAATTATTCCGTCAAATTTTTCGTTAAAATCTTTGTGTCTCCAAATAAAAATTAAAAACACCAAGAATTTAAAAAATTCTTCCGTCAAAGAGGCAACGACAAATGAAGTGTAAGCGGCATATACCATTTGGGACATTCCTGTGCTGAACGAATCTAAAAAGTGTTCAACAAACAAAATCGGAATAACCGTTAAACCGCCGAAAAACAAAGCGAGAAAAAGAGTTAATAACGGTTCTTTTTCGTATTTATCTCGATAATAAACGTAAAACAAAATTATCAAGACAGGAGCAAATGCTAATATAAGTAAACTCATAAAAAAATTTTTACACAATTAATTTTTTGCAAAGATAAAAAATATTTTATTTTTATTAATTTTGCAGCAAAATTTTTACAACAATTTTAAATTTTATTTGTCTTTTAGTTAAAAATAAATCAATTTTTTATGAAAAAAATTTTTTGGTATTTTTTGCCGTTGATTTTTTTGGTAAATTTTTCTTGCGTAAAAGATACGATTTGCAAAACAGGAAATGGCGATTTTGTCTCTGATGTGCGAAGTGTTCCTGCTTTTTCGTCTTTGAAATTGGAAAATGACGTAGATGTGGTGATTACTCCGTTTTTTATTGACTGCGGCACGCCGCCTTTGCCCAATGCTTCGTTGCAAATTCACGGACAAAGAAATATGCTCAACATTTTAGAAACTTCGATTAATAATCAAGTTTTGAAAGTGAAATTTAGCGAATGTGTTGGTTCGCATTCTGTCGTTTCGATTATTGCTCCGATGTATCAGGTAAATGAAGTAGAAGTTTCGGGTTCGGGGAATGTTCTTGCTCAAAATAAAATCGAAAATTCAGAGTTGTCGTTGTATGTTTCGGGCAGCGGCGATATAGTGATGGATTCGTTGAAAATTGCAAAAGGAATTTTTGCAAAAATTTCAGGTAGCGGCGATATTAATCTCAAAGGCGACACAACTTCGCTGCTTGAGATAGAAATTGCGGCTTCAGGCAATATTGTTACCTCGAATCTGTGTGCCGATAAGGTGAAAATAAAAATTACAGGGTCAGGAAACTGCAAAGTGAATGTTTTAACTTCGTTGGAGGTAGATATTTTGGGCAGCGGAAACGTTGTTTACACAGGAAATCCGACCATAAAATCGAATATTACGGGTTCAGGGAAAATTGTCAAGGGAAAATAATTTTTGTTTTTTCGAAAATAAAATAATTTTCTCCGTGAAAAGCAAAAATATTAATAAAAAAACGTTGCCAAGTCCTAAAAACATAGCAACGTTTTTTGTTTTTAACAATAAAATTTATTTTACTTCCTCAAAATCAACATCCGTGACGTCATTGTCGGTTTTCTTTTTGTCTTGAGTTTTTGAGTCATCTTGTTGTTGTCCCGAAGAAGAAGTGTTTTGTTGTTGATTCCCTGCTGCGTTATACATTTCCTGCGAAGCAGCGTGAAAAACGGCATTTAACTCTTCTGTTGCTTTGTCAATAGCGTCTAAATCTTGCTGTTTGTGTGCTTCTTTGAGTTTGTCAATAGCCTTCTGTGCTTTGTCTCTGTTTTGTGGAGAAAATTTATCGCCGTTTTCTTTGAGTTGTTTTTCGCTTTGAAAAATTAAACTATCTGCGTGATTTAATTTATCAATTTTCTCTTTTGCTTTTTTGTCCGAATCTTCATTTGCTTTTGCCTCGTCTTTCATTCGCTTAATTTCTGCGTCAGATAAACCTGACTTCGCTTCGATTCGGATACTTTGCTGTTTGCCTGTTGCTTTGTCTTTGGCAGAAACATTGAGAATTCCGTTGGCATCAATATCGAATGTTACCTCAATTTGCGGCACACCGCGTGGTGCAGGCGGCAAACCATCTAAATGAAAACGACCAATAGTTTTGTTATCTCTTGCCATGGAACGTTCGCCTTGCAAAACGTGAATCTCAACGGAAGGTTGGTTGTCTGCTGCTGTAGTGAAAACTTCGCTTTTCTTGCTTGGAATAGTAGTGTTCGACTCAATAAGTTTTGTCATAACACCGCCCATCGTTTCGATTCCTAACGAAAGCGGAGTAACATCGAGAAGTAAAACGTCTTTTATCTCTCCTGTGAGAACTGCTCCTTGAATAGCCGCTCCAACAGCAACTACCTCGTCAGGATTAACTCCTTTGCTTGGTACTTTCGCAAAAATCTTTTCAACAATTTGCTGAATAGCAGGAATTCTTGTCGAACCACCGACTAATATCACTTCGTCAATGTCTGACGAGGTATAACCTGCATCTTTCAATGCTTTTTTACACGGTTCAACGGTTGCTTGAATAAGTTTGTCGCAAAGTTGTTCGAATTTTGCTCTTGTGAGAGTTTTAACTAAATGTTTCGGCACTCCGTCAACAGGAGGCGTAACGTACGGCAAATTGATTTCCGTAATTGTTGAACTGGAAAGTTCAATTTTTGCTCTTTCGGCGGAATCTTTCAATCTTTGCAAAGCGACAGGGTCTTTTCGCAAATCGATTCCTTCGTCATTTTTAAATTCAGTGACTAACCAATCAATAATTTCTTGGTCAAAATCGTCTCCGCCCAAGTGTGTGTCTCCGTTTGTTGACTTTACTTCGAATACTCCGTCTCCGAGTTCGAGTATAGAAATATCAAATGTTCCTCCGCCGAGGTCGAAGACAGCAATTTTCATATCTTTGCTTTTTTTGTCTAAACCGTAAGCGAGAGAAGCGGCTGTTGGCTCGTTGATGATTCGTTTAACGGTTAACCCTGCAATTTCGCCTGCTTCTTTGGTTGCCTGACGCTGCGAGTCGGAGAAATAAGCAGGAACGGTAATTACCGCTTCGGTAACCTCGTGTCCGAGATAATCTTCGGCAGTTTTTTTCATCTTCTGAAGAATCATTGCCGAAATTTCTTGTGGAGAAAATTTACGGTCATCGATTAGGACTCGCGGTGTATTGTTGTCGCCTCGTACAACTTTATAAGGTACTCTTTCGGTCTCTTTGGTCACCTTGTCGAAAGTTTCGCCCATAAATCTTTTGATAGAAAACACTGTACGAATCGGATTTGTGATGGCTTGACGTTTTGCAGGATCGCCAACCTTGCGTTCACCTTTGTCTAAAAAAGCAACAATAGACGGAGTAGTACGTTTGCCCTCGCTGTTTGGGATAACAACAGGTTCGTTCCCTTCCAAGACTGCCACACAAGAGTTTGTTGTTCCCAAATCGATTCCTATAATTTTGCCCATATATGATGAATATTTTAATGTTCGACTTAACGTGATTTTTTCCAAATGTTTTATCAAAATTTATACCAAAACCATTTTCTGTCTTTTTTGCAGTCAAAATGGCAGAAAAATCTAAATTCCCTGACAAAAACACTGACAAAATAAAAAATTTCTATGTATTTTTATTTTTTTCTAAATTATTTCTGTCAAAATTTTTGAAAATAATTTTATTTTTTTTGAAAATTTAAAAAGTTTGTTTTATCTTTGCAAAGTTTTTAATGAAAATTTTATGAAATTTGTGAAAATTTTATTTCCTGTAATTGTTTTTTTAACTTTCTCTTGTCAAAAAGTTAAAAATTATTCAGAAATTCCTGCGATAACGTTTAAAAAATTAGTACTAAAAGATTCGCTTGATGCGTTGCAAAATCGTGTAAAATTGTGTAAATTGATTATTTCAGTAGTTGATGGAGACGGAAATATTGGGTTTAATGCAATAGATTCTACGAAAAATGATAGTTTATATCATTATAATTTGTTTATTACTCCGTATCATAAAACTGATTCGGGCTATTTTCCGATTCATTTGTCGATTCCACATTATTATCGGATTCCCGATATTACTCCGATGGGGCAGAATAAAACTCTCAAAGCAGATGTGCAAATTTCCATCGATTATAATATTGCGTTTTTCCCTTACGACACAATTCGGTATAAATTTGTGCTTTTTGATAGAGATTTTCAGAAAAGTAACACAGACTCAACACCCGATATTCCTTTGAAAACAAGAGACACGGTAATTTCTAAATAAATTGTTTTTTAATTTATGTATTTTTTTCCCTAAATTTTGGAATAAAATTTGTTTTTAAAAACAAATATTTTATATTTGCACAAATTATTTTAAAAAATTTCAACAATGGATGAATTGTATATCTTAGCCATCAATCCTGGCTCGACATCTACGAAAATTGCGGTTTTCGATAATACAAACCCAATTTTTTTGAAAACTATTAATCACGGAAACGAAGATTTAAAAAAATTTTCTTGCATCTCGGAACAATACGAGTTTCGTAAAGCTGTGATTTTAGAAGAGTTGCGCAAAGCAGAAATTTTAATTGAAAAAATTAAAGTTGTTGTTGGTCGCGGCGGTTTAGTCAAACCCATAGAATCAGGCGTTTACCGAATCAACGAAAATTTAATTCGCGATTTAAAAAATAGTCCTGTCGGCGAACACGCAAGTAATTTGGGAGGTTTAATTGCGAATGATTTAGCACTTCAGTTGCCTGACGCTCAAGCCTTTATTGCTGACCCTGTTGTTGTTGATGAACTTTGCCCTCTTGCGAGAGTTTCGGGGCATCCTGCTTTTGCTAGAAAATCGATTTTTCACGCTTTGAACCAAAAAGCAATTGCAAGAACACACGCAAAATCGGTTTTGAAAAATTATGAGGATTTAAACTTAATTGTTGTGCATCTTGGCGGTGGAATAAGTATCGGAGCTCATGAGAAAGGTAAAGTTATTGATGTGAACCAAGCCTTAGACGGTGAAGGTCCATTTTCACCTGAAAGAAGCGGCACTTTGCCTGTTTCTGATTTGGCGAATCTTTGCTTCAGCGGTACTGTTCCGAAGGAAAAAGTGAAAAAAATGGTTGTCGGCGAAGGCGGACTTGTTGCTTATCTCGGCACAAACAGCGCTTACGAAGTTGAACAACGCATTTTGCGAGGCGACCAAGAGGCAAAATTTTATTTTGATGCAATGGCATATCAAGTTTCGAAATATATCGGAATGATGGCACCTGTTTTAAAATGCAATGTTGATGCAATTTTAATCACAGGCGGCATTGCTCACAGCAAATATTTTGTGAATCAAATTATTGAACGCACTTACAAAATTGCCCCTGTTCACGTTTATCCTGGCGAGGACGAAATGCGGGCATTGGCAATGAACGGACTGATGGTTCTCAAGGGCGAGGTTGTTCCGAAGATTTACGACAAATAAGGAATTTAAACAAAAATCTTTTCGAGGAGGAAATATTTTCTCTTCGAAAAGTTTAAAAATGAAACTTTTAAATATTTTTTTCGTAAAATTTGATAAAAAATAAATTTTTTTTATCAAAAAGTAAACAAAAATTAACTATCTTTGCGTTATTAATAAAATGGAAATTTATTTCACAAAACAAAATTACACCATGAAGAATACAAAAAAAATTACAATATTTGCAATATGGTGGTTGGTAAGTAGTTTTGTCTGCTTTGCCCAAAATTATACGTCTCTTGAAGAGGCTGTGCAAAATGCTGACGCAGCAGTGCAGTTAGAGATTGTTGGTCAGTCAGGTTTTACGCAACTAAGTGCTGATATTGGAAAATTGACGAAGTTGGAGAAATTGTATTTGCAACAAAATCAGTTAACTTCGCTGCCGCCTGAGATAGGCAATTTAACAAATTTAAAAGAATTATTTGTTGATGGAAATCAAATTACTGCGTTGCCAAAGGAAATCGGAAAACTCAAAAATTTGATTCGTTTGGGTTTAAATGGCAACCAACTGACTACATTGCCTGCCGAGATTGGAGATTTGCAAAATTTGGAAGTCTTGTATGCGAGCGAGAATAAGTTAAAAACGCTGCCGAATGAAATTGGAAAGTTAAAAAATCTGCAAGAATTGGATGTGGCTTTCAACGAAATTTCTGTTTGTCCATCAGGAATCGGCGGTTTAACTTCGTTAGTCCGACTTTGCATCTCAAATAATCAACTTTCGAGTATTCCTGCCGAGATTGGCGGTTTAACTTCTTTGCAAGAATTTTCTATAGATGACAACCAACTCAATAGTTTGCCTGCACAAATCGGCAATTTGCGACAATTAGTTGAACTTCGTTTGGCAAAAAATCAACTTTCGAGTATTCCTGCCGAAATTGGAAATTTGGGAAGTTTAAAAAATTTGTATCTCTCAGACAATAAACTTCGAACATTGCCTTCAGATATTGGAAAACTAAAAAATGTTGAAACGCTTGATTTATCGGGCAATTCGCTAACTGAAATTCCTAAGGAAATTGGGCAAATGGAAAAATTGAAAGAGTTAAATCTTTGGAATAACCAACTAACTGCCCTGCCGCCTGAATTGGCAAATTCTAAAAGTTTGCAAAGCATTGGAATCGGGAAAAATAAAATTGAAATTTTACCAAAAGATTTTAATCGATTTAGTCTTTTTTAACAAAAAAATTGCAAATATTTTCGAAAAAAAATTTGTCAGATTTTTAGAATCTGACAAATTGTATGATTCTTTAACGAAAAAATAATTATTGTTTGCATAAAAAAATTAATTTACCGCAAAGTTAAAGTAAACTTTTCAAAAAACCAAATAATTTTCATAAAAAATGTTTTTAACTTTGAAGAACTTTTCTCAAAGTTAAATTTTTTTCTCGTTGAAAATGAAGCAGTTAAATATAAAAATATCGAAAATATTTTGCGAGAAATGATAAAAATATCAATTTTTTTTTAATTTTGTGCCAAAAGTTAAAATTTTTCATTTTGAAACGGACATTTATCACCAATTTGACTTTACTCATTTTTTTAAATTTATTAGTCAAACCGTTTTGGATTCTCGGCATTGACCGCACGGTTCAAAACATTGTCGGAGCAGAAGAATATGGTTTTTATTTTTCCTTATTTAATTTCTCTTTATTGTTAAATATTTTGCTTGACGTCGGAATAACGAATTTTAATAATCGAAATATCGCACAAAATAGACAACTTCTAAGCAAACACTTCTCAAATATTGTTGTTTTGAAATTTCTTTTGTCAATTGGATATTTTGTGATTTGTCTTGTCGCAGGATATTTTATTGATTATACTTTCGAACATTTTAAAATTCTTTTACTTCTCATTTTTAACCAATTTTTATTGTCGTTTATTTTATATTTGCGGTCAAATCTCTCGGCTTTGCATCTTTTTCGAACAGACAGTCTCATCTCTGTCGCAGACCGTGCCTTAATGATAATTTTGTGCAGCGTTTTGCTGTGGGCAAATCCGTTTAATCAACCCTTTCGCATCGAATGGTTTGTTTACTCGCAAACTATTTCGTATTTTTTGACAGCAATTTTGGCATTTGGACGTGTCGGAACGAAATTAGAATTTCTAAAACTCAAAATTGACATCAATTTTTTCCGCGTTATTCTCAAAAAAAGTTATCCATTTGCTCTTTTAACACTTTTGATGTCTTTTTATAACCGAATCGATTCGGTAATGTTGGAAAGATTACTCCCAAACGGCGAGGAACAAGCAGGAATTTACGCACAATCTTTTCGAATTCTCGACGCCGCTTCGATGTTTGCATTTTTGTTTGCAGGTTTACTCTTGCCGATGTTCGCAAAAATGATAAAAGACCAAAAACCCGTGAACCAATTAGTGCGATTTTCGTTTTTACTTTTGATTGTCCCTTCGGTAATTCTCTCTATAACTTGCCTTTTTTATCGAAAAGAAATTATGGAACTACTTTATAATCACCATATTACCGCTTCCGCAGATATTTTTGGAATTTTGATTCTTAGTTTTATTTTCGTCTCCTCCTCGTATATTTTTGGAACACTTTTAACGGCAAACGGAAATCTCAGAGCAATGAATTACATGGCTGCGACAGGAATGTTTCTCAATATTTCGTTGAATTTTTTACTTATTCCCAAATATTTCGCATTAGGCTCGGCAATTGCCTCGGTGATAACACAAGGAATTACGGCAATTTTGCAAGTCATTATTGTTCAAAAACTATTTCAATTTCAAATTACAAAACGACTAATCTTTGTTTTAATTGCCTTCGGAATCGGAACTTTTTTGATAAACGGACTAACAAAAAATTTTATCTCAACTTGGTATCTCGGAATTTTAATTTCTGTACTTGGAAGTTTTTTGTGGGCAATTATTCTTAACTTGTTGAATCCCAAAACGTTATATTTTATTTTCAAAACAAGAAATATGGAATAATTTTTTTTTCTTTTTACAGAAAAAATGTTAACTTTGCGAAAAACCGATTTTTATGAAAACTAAATTTTTACTCATTTTGGCAATATTTTCTGTCTCCGCAACAGGAATTATTGTCAGCGATTTTCAGTTGGAACGTATTGTAAATCAATTTGTTACGTTTCATAAATTATATAAACCGCAAAAAATTTATCTACACACAGATAAAAATGAATATGCCGCAGGTGAGGAATTGTGGTTTAGCGGCTACTTGTTGGACGCTGAGAATCATCAACTTGATACCTCGCAAACAACAATGTATGTCGATTTGGTTTCGCCAGAAAAAAAAGTGGTGCAACAACGCACTTTGAAAGTCGAAAAGGGAATTGCCATCGGCGATTTCTCGTTAAAAGATACAATTGCTGAGGGAAAATATCAACTTCGAGCATACACGGAATGGATGAAAAACGGTATTTCTGAATTTTTCTTTGTAAAAACTATCTCAATAAAAAATCAAAAACGAAGGTTTTTTACTCTCGAATATTTTTTCGAAATGAAAAGTTTAGCAAAAAAACGGCAAAAAATTGATGTTCAGTTTTTTGCCGAAGGAGGAAATCTTGTCGAAAACATCGAGACGCAAATTGCGTTTAAAGGAACAAATATTTTTGGTCAACCTATTGATTTTCAAGGAATTATTTTTGATAAAAAGAAAAATGAAATTGTGCGTTTTGCCGCCGAACATAACGGAATGGGCAAATTTTCTTTCACACCGAAATCTGATACGAAATATTTCGCAAAAATTTTTCACAACGGCAACGAATTTCGATTTGATTTGCCTGAAATTGAAAAAAAAGGATTAATTTTAAACGTTTCTAAGTCGTTGAAAAACACAGAGATAACGGTAAAAACGAATCAAAAAATTTCGCAAGATGTATATGCAAATTCATTTTATTTAGTCGGACAAATGCGAGGTAAAATTTATTTTGCAGAGAAAAAAATTCTCGATTCTTGCGTGTATCAATTTTCTATTCCTGATTCAATTTTTCCAACAGGAATTGCTCAATTTACGTTGTTTAAACCAAACGGAGAACCTGTTGCGGAACGTTTAACTTTTATACAACATAATGATTTTCCGAGAGTTACAATAAAAACTTCAAGAGAAAAAGAGAAAATTAAATTTGAGATTTCGTTAAATCAACAAGTTGCAGGTTTTGCTTCTTTGTCTGCGGTGCAAATGCCACAAGTACTTGATAATCAAAATATTATCTCAAATTTATTGTTGACATCAGACCTAACAGGTAATATCGAAAATCCTGCTTATTATTTCGATTTGAAAAATGAAAATCGGGAAAAATATCTCGATTTAGTAATGCTAACAAACGGCTGGCGGCGTTTTGTGTGGAAAAAAATTTTAACCGATTCGATTCCAAAACCAACATTTAAAAAAGAGCAACAACTTTGCGTTTCAGGAAAAATAAACAAATTATTTTTCAAACTTCCATCACCCAATTCTCCCGTAACTCTCACAATATTAAATCAATACAACGATTCTTACTCGCTGCGAACCAACGAAAAAGGTGAATTTTGTTTCTCAAATTTGAATTATTACGACACTCTTGACGTTTTGCTTGAGGCACGAAGCATCGCAAATAAAAAAAATATTTTGATTCTCTTAGACGAGCCGCAAATTCCAAATGTTATTTTTCGTTCAATTTTGCAAATCGATTCGCAAGTTTTTGCGATGAAAAAACGTTATCAAAAACCAAGAATTTATGAGAAAGTTGATTTTAACGCAGAAAAAAAGTCAGAATCGGGCATTCATCAACGTGCAGACCACATTGTGCGTCTCACCGACAACGACAGAACGCGTTATTCCAACATTTTTCAGGTTTTGCAGGCAAATGTGCCTGGAATAAGAGTGCAAAATTACGGCAATTCGATGCACTCAACAATTCGTGGTCCCAAAAGTTTAGTGGCAGGCAGCGACCCGCTTTACCTTATTGACGATATGCCCGTGGATGACGAGGCAGTTAACTCGTTAAATATTTGGGATGTTGACAGAATCGAGATTTTGAAAGGTGCAGGTGCGGCAGTTTACGGTTCAAGAGGCGGCAACGGAGTAATTGCCATTTATACGCAAAAAGGTCATTTTATGAAACGCGGCGAAATAAATTTTAAAAAATCAGGTTTTTATCGGGCAAAAGAATTTTACTCACCGAAATATACGGCAGAAACAATTTTTGCTCAAAATAAAACTATTTTTTGGTTTCCTAAAATCGAAATTGACAAATTGGGAAAAATAATTATCTCGAAAAATTCAGATTTCAAAGGCGTTTTTTATCTCTGTCTCGAAGGAATTTCTCTTGACGGCAAGCCATTTTTCATTTTTCAGACAGAAGAAATAAATTAATTTTCAAAAAAAGAGTAATGAAATCATTTTTTATTACTCTTTTTAACAAATTTTTTAATTTACAAAGAATTTTTTACTTGACTCGGTAAAAATTTTTTCGAAAATTCGAAAAAATAAACAAAAAAACACAAAATAAACGCAAAATCATACACTTTTATATATCGACTATAATACATATATTTGTTTGTCGAGATGAAAAATGTACCCAAAATCAAAAAATTCAGAAAAATAACCCAAATAATCAACGGCGTATTTCTCAAAACCGAGTTTTTAAATCGCAAAATTATTATCGGAATCGTTAAAAGTGTCAGTAAAATATACATCGTTGATGGTTTTATAGAATTAAAAAACTCGAAATCATAAATTAACCATCCTTTTTTCCCATTTATATCGTCAAAAATGTCGGCAGGATATTTCAAAATTAAAAAAATCAACACCAAAAGAGTCAAAAAATATTCAATTTTGAAAAAATTTTCCGTTTTGAGAATAAATTTCTTTACAATTTGCGAAAAACTTTCCATCAGAAATAACGCAAGAATCAAAATCAAAAATAAATACGGCGAAAAAGCGGCAAGCATTCTGTAAACGGTCAATTCGAAAATTTTTTCAGGAAAAGTGAAATAAAAATTGATTACTTTTTTGAGATATTGCGTATTCGGAATATTGTCGTGATAAAAAAGTGCTTCTTTTTTGTCTTGCCAGCAACCCGAAATCCACCATCCTTTTGTAAATTCGTTGTGAGTATCTAAAAATAACGATTCTGACTGCGTTGACTGAAGGTGAAATTCGCCTGTTTTCGCAAATATAAACAGCGGCCAAGGAGCAAAAAATATCGCAAAAGAAAAACCAATTATCAATAAATGACGAATTAATTTTTTTTCTCTCGTTTTAAAATAGCGAAAAAACTCGACTGCAAAAAATATCAACGGAATAAACAGCAAACTTCCCTTAACCAACCACGCAAAAGCGAAGGAAAAACCAAAAATGCACAACGTAAAAATATTTGTGCGATAAGTATACAAAATATACGCCGCAACAATGAACCAAACCGCAAAAGCCGTTATGGCTTCGGTCATCAAAGATTCGGAAAGTTTAAATGTTGTTGCGATATAAATCGGACTTGCAACGATTCCTGCGATAAAACCCGTTTTTTTCCAAAAATATTTCCCCAAAAAAGGCAACGAAGCGGCAATTAAACACAAAGAAAGTAACTGAATTTTTTTTGCGATAAGCACATTTATCCCAAAAATTTTATAAATTAACCCCAAAACGAAAGGATACGCAGGTGTTCTGTAAAAATCATAATTTCCTTTTGCGTTCATAAAAAATTCTGTATTATTGAAATCTCCGTAGCCGAATCGGTAAGTTTCGAAAGGTTCGAGACCGCCGAAACGTTGAATTCCGTGTCCTTTCGCAAAGTTTACCGCCATTGACTGATATTCCCATTCGTCGCCGCCGAACCAAGCAAAAAGCGATAAATTCGCAAAATTCAGAAATATAAAATAAAAAAGAAGCGTCAAAGAAATTGTTAACGCAGGAAAAAACCATTTTTTCGCAAATAAATTTTCAAGCGAAAAAGAATTTTCATTTTTTTTCGAAACAGAAATTTTATTCTGTCTTTGAGAATTTTCACTTTTTTTCATAAAATTTTTTAAAATTTTCGCTGCAAAAATATAAAAATTTTGCAAAATAAAATTATTTTTTTACTTTTGTAATGTTAAAATTTGAGAAAAAAATGAAATTTTATTTGTTTTTTTGTTTATTTTTTGGGATTTTTAATTCTTTCGCTCAAAACGAGGTTACGATTTCGATGGATGCACCCAACGAGATTGAGTCAGGAACAATTTTTAATATTGAGATAAAAATTCAAAAATCGCAACTTCGATGTTTTGCAGAGATGACGCAATCTTTGCCCGCAGGATTTAAAATTATTTCGGGGCAAGGCGGAGCAGCCGAGTTTGTGAAAAATAATAACGAAGTGAAATTTATTTGGTTGCGTTTGCCCCAAAATCCGCAGATTTCGGTGTCGTATAAAGTTGAAGTTGCCCCGAATATCGAGGGAAATTTTACTTTGAAAGGAAATTTTGCTTGTCAAGAAAATAATCGTTTGGGGAAAATTGCGATTCCTGAATTGTCAATAAAAGTTAAAAAACCTGCGAAAAAATAATGTCATTGATTTTACTTATCGAAACTGCCACAGAGATTTGCTCTGTCGCTCTTCAAAAAGACGGAAAACTGCTCGCAAAACGAGAAAGCAGCGAGGAAAAAGTTCACAGCACCTCGCTGACAATTTTTATTCAAGAAATTTTAACTGAAACGAATATCAAAATCAACGATATTGACGCAGTTGCGGTGAGTTCTGGTCCGGGTTCTTACACAGGACTTCGAATTGGTGCGGCAACGGCGAAGGCTATTTCGTATGCGTTGGAGAAATCTTTGATTGCGATAAATACGTTGCAGTCGCTTGCGGCGTTGTTTTTGGAAAACATTTTTAAACCGCAATTTCTTGATAATCAAGAGAATAATGTTTATTTTTGTCCGATGCTTGACGCAAAGCGAATGGAAGTTTATTGTGCAATTTTTGACAAAAATCTCGATTTTGTAAAACCAACTTTTGCAGAAATCGTTACAGAAAATTCTTTTTCAGAATTTTTGGAAACGAGAAAAGTTTTTTTCTTCGGAAACGGTGCGGCGAAATGTAAATCGTTGATAAAAAATTCTAACGCTATTTTTATCGAAAATTTTGCGTTGTCTGCACAAGGAATGTGTTTTTTGTCGGAAAAAAAGTTTTTGGAGAAAAATTTCGAAAATATTGCGTATTTCGAACCGTTTTATTTGAAAGAATTTCAAGCAGTAATAAAACCAAGTCCTTTTGAGAAGTGAAATTTTAATTTTTCTCGAAATATCTCTCTAAAATACGGTACAAAAGCGAGGGGCGAATTGGTTTGCTGATAAAATCATTGCAACCTGCTTCGAAAAGCAATTTCTTCTCACTTCCAAGAGCAAAAACCGTTTGGGCAATAATTGGAATATTCGGGTTAATCTCTTTGATTCGGCGTGTCGATTCGTAACCATCCATAACGGGCATTTTCATATCCATCAAAATTAAATCAATAGAATCTCGATTTTGCAAATACGTTTCGACAGCATCTTTGCCATTTTTTGAGTGTAAAATTTTTGCTTTTGTCAATTCTAAAACTTCTTGCAGAAAGAAATAGTTAAAATCCTCGTCTTCGACAATTAAAATGGTTTTATTATTCCATTGATGGTGCGAAAACTCGGCTAAAACTTTTTTCTCATCGGAATATTTTATCGGAATTGTAAACGAAAATTTTGTTCCCTGACGAAACGTAGATTCGACAGAAATGTTGCCGTGCAATAATTCTATCATTCGTTTTGCGATAGTTAGTCCGAGTCCGAGACCGCCGTAAATTTGCGAGGAATCGTCATTAACTTTGCGAAATCTGTCGAAAATATGAGGCAAATTTTCCTCACTAATTCCAATTCCTGTATCTTTAACAAAAAACGTTATCTCTCTTTTATTGGGAAGCGAAAAACCAAACTCGATAAAACCTTTGTGCGTGAATTTCAATGCGTTAGACAAAAAATTTGTGAGAATTTGTTTCAAACGTCTCTCGTCTGCAAGAATTTTCAAATTTTTATAATCATCAGGAATCTGCAAAATAACATTCAAATGTGCTTTGTCTTTTTTAAATTTTTCCTCGTTGATCTTCCCTCGCAATTCCTCAAGCATTTTTGCCACATTACACTCAATTTCCATAATTTTTATACTTCCCGATTCGAGTTGCGAAACTTCCATAATATCGTCAAAAAGGTGCAAAAGCGTAGAATTTGCTTCGAAAATATATTCTTTGTACTTTTCCCGCTGCTCTTTGCTCACTTCTTCGAGAATTATCAACTCGGAAAAACCTAAAATAACATTTAACGGAGTGCGAATCTCGTGAGAAATATTTGATAAAAACGCAGTTTTTAACCTATCAGACTCTTCGATTTTCATCAACGCCTCTTGAAGTTTTAATTCTGCTTCTTTTTGCTCAGTAATATCGTGAATTATAGAATACAAAAATAATTGTTCATTGATTTTTATTGGAACATAAAAACTTTCGATAAAACGAATTTCTTTATTTGCGAGATAATGTTGAAACTCAAAATGATTTTTGGTTCGCATAGCAGACTCTTTTATTATCAAATTCATTTTTTCCCGCCCTAAAACATTAATATCGCCGATATGTTTGGTTAAAAATTCCTCTTTCGAGTAACCGTAAAAGCGACAAGCCGCCTCGTTTGCGTCAGAGATAAAACCTGTTTCGACATCAATTAAAATTAAATTCGCAAGATTTTTTTCAAAAAGTTGACGGTAACGATTCTCACTCTCGGCAAGTTGATAATTGGAGTGATTTAAGTCCTTCTGTAGTTGTTGATTTAAAATTTTTAACTGAAATTCTGCTTTTTTGATTCGCAACATTACTTTTATTTGTGCGATAAGTTCCCCCTCGTCAATAGGTTTTGACAAAAAAGCATCTGCACCTAACTCTAAACCACGAATACGACTTTTTGTATCCGTATAAGCGGCAGTTAACATTATTATCGGAATATTTCTCGTTAACTCATTATTTTTCAAGCAGTTACAAACCTCGTAACCGTCCATAACAGGCATTAAAATATCAAGCAAAACGACATCGGGTTCTTCTTTTATTGCATAAGAGATTCCTTCGCTGCCCGAAAGTGCGGTAATAATCATACTTTCAGGCAACAAATTGCGAAGCAACGCTTTAACAGAAATTAAATTGTCAATTTTGTCATCAATAACTAAAATTTTTATCATAAAATTTTTTAATGAAAAAAATAATTTACAAATATAAACAAAAATTTTATAATTTGCAAACTATTTTAGAAAAAAAATATTTATTCTCGTAAAAATTCTGTCAAATTTTTTTATCTGACAGAATTTTTTTGTTAGCCGACCATAATATTTGTGTCTGCGAATTTATATTTTGCGTGTTGTTTTTCCTCTCCGACTAATGTTGCCATCGTAAATACGCCGATTCTGCCAAAAAACATCAGAAAAATAATAATTAATTTGCCTTCTGTTGATAAATCGGGAGTAACATTTCGCGAAAGTCCCACGGTGGCAAATGCCGAAACCGATTCGTAAAATAAATCGAATATTGAGTGCTTCTTCAAATCTTCAGTTATACTCAATAAAAAAACTGAGGTGAAAATTAATACCCCAGAAACCATAATTACCACCGTACATCTCCGAATGACGGTCATATTAATCGTATGCCATCCCATATCGACGCGTTGTTTTCCCCGCATAAATGCCCACAAAGCACTTATCATTGTTACCGCTGTCGGAATTTTTATACCTCCCGCCGTAGAATTAGGTGCCGCTCCGATGTACATCCACAAAATTATTATCATTGATGTTGAGGTCAATAGTCCTGCAGGGCTAACATTCGAGAAACCAGCTGTTCGCGTGACAACGGAGGTGAAAAAAGCGTTCAAGAGTTGTTGTTTAACTGAAAGTTCTTTCCATTCTTGATATTGTAAAACCCAAATTATGAATGCTCCACCAAAAATTAACACAACAGTGCTGTACAAAATAATTTTTGTCTCTAATTTGTAACGTTTTTTCTTCAACGGTCCACCTTTTGAGAAGTTTAAAATGTCGTACATCGTATAAAAACCAATTCCTCCAAATATAATTAAAATCATTACGGTAATTAAAGTTGGTGCGTGCGAGGCAAATTTTAAATTTTCCATTCCGCCGGGATAATTGCTGTAACCTGCATTGCAGTAAGCACTTACCGCATGAAAAATGGCATAAAAAAATCGTTCTGATGTATCGGGTTCAATGTTTGTCCAAGAGATAAAAAACACAACTGCACCGAGAAATTCCACTGCAAACGTTATCCCAACTATCGATTTTAAAATCGTAAACACACTTGAGAAATCATCGTCGTCGAGAACTTCTTTGAGAATTACGTGTTCTCGCAGTTTTGTAACTCTCTGAAAAGGCAGTGCGGCCAGGGCGGTTAACGTTATTATTCCTAAACCGCCGATTTGCATTAAGAGAATCATAATAAATTGCCCTTGTGTGTTGAAAGTTGCCGAGACATCGATGGGACTTAATCCTGTTACGCAAATTGCAGAGGTAGCAGTAAAAAACGAATCTATCCATTTTAATCCTGTGTTCGAGGTCGGCAGTTTTAACAACAATGTTCCAACAATAATTATCATTACGAAAGACAAAATGTAAATTTTTGTCGGAGCAAGAGATAGATACAGCCATTTATCTCGCCATTTCACAAAAACAACTATCAAAGCATAAATAAACGAAAAAATTTGCATTAAAACGAAGAGAATTTTTGTAAATATTAACCCCTCGCCTGAAAAACGTTTTTCGGTGATGAAAATTCGCAATGCTTTGAAGTCATAAATTGTAAAAATAAATTCTAAGAGGAAAATTAAAAAAATTATCCCTGCAAAACTTAATAAAAATATCGATTTTTGCAGCGAATGTTGTTTTTTATTTGAGTAAATATCAAAAATCAAAGAAGAAATAAACGTTGCCGCAATGAATTGTTGTGCAATAATGACAATATTAATAAAAATTGCGTTTTTTTTCAGTTGAATATTAAAACCATATTCTTTGATTAAGAGAAATAACGCAAGAACACCTGTCAAAGAAATCAAATACGAGAATATTTCTTTGATAGTTAATTGTTTTAACGAGATTAAAAAGTTATGAAAGTAATTATTTAAGCTTTTTAGTGCCATTTTTTTCATAAATCATTTCAAAATTAATAATTTTTCGAATTTGTCAATGGTTTTTCCATTGCCTCGCACGCGAAGACGATAAAAATATACTCCGCGACCAATGTCATTTCCATAGTCATCTTTGCCGTCCCAAGAAATTGGAGTACTCAGAAAACCATTTGACTGCACTTTTGTCTCAATATTTCTCACTAATTTGCCTGAAGGAGAAAAAATTTGTATCAAAACATCTAAATTTGTCTCTGCCAAATTGTGTTCAAAGTAAAAATCGGTGTGCGAGGTGAACGGATTCGGATAATTAAACAAACGTTTAATCGTTAAATCGGTAGATCTCACCACTTCAAACTCGATTTCTGTCTCTGACGAATTATTGTAAATATCCCAAATTTTTAAACGCAGTTTATGTTTGCCTTCACTTAATTTCGAAAGCGAATAAATAATTTTTCCGCTTTTGTACGTATCTTTGTCGGCTTGATAAGAATCGTTTAACGTTAAAATTTCTTGATAATTGTTGTCAATAACGGCAGTTATGTCGTGTCCGATGCCGTTTCCAACGGTATTAATCCCGCTGGAATCGCTCACAAGGGCAAAAATCTTCGGCGTTTCGTTAGTTATTCCACCGTTCTCAAAATTTTCATTGTTCATAAACAAACGAATTTCGGGACCTTTGTTATCTGTTGACGGATTTTTCGAGAAACCACCGACAATAATTTCGTTAGAAAAACCATTTCCATCTGAATTTTGATTTTTCAGATAATACGAGATTTTCCCCTTCCCAAATTGATACGAAATATCTTTTGGAACAATAAAATTCACCGAAAAATTGCCGTTTTTCACAGAAACTGTACCTTTGTACAAAATATTATTTTGCACAAAAAATTCTCTAAGCGGCGAGGAATTGTCATTTTGCAACGTTTTAACTTTACTTTTTTTATCAAAAATTGTAACAAAAACCTCTCCATCGAAATTCTCGATTTTTGTATTTTGCGAATTGCGAATTTCGCCTTTTATCAACACTTTTTCCAACGCATTTAACGTATCGCTTTGTAAACCGTTAATTTCTGTCGTAACAATTTTAAAATCAGGTTTCGGATACGAAATTTGAAGTGCAGGGTCACCTAATAAAATGAAATTTGATTTATTTATCTCCTCAGGCATTTCATTTTTCGCAAAACGCACCGCATCGCCGAGACGAAAATCTTTGCCCGAAGGATATTTTCGAAAAATATTTCGCAAAAAACGTTGATTCAAATTAGAATTATTGGGTCCGTAAACGGGTCTCGCCGCCGACAATAACGCAATTCCGCCGCCGTTTGGGTTTAACAAAACCAACTCGCCTGCCGAAACTTTGTTAAAATTGTCTTCTCTTTTGTACAACTCGAAACGACTAAACTCACAGCTCGCCGTCACAAAAACAGGCAATTTTGTTGAATTATTCCATTGCAGAATAGTATTTATTCCGACAATATGTTCGTGAGCGAGATAATCATCGTTTGCGTGTCCGACATAATTAAAAATTAACGTTCCATTTTTCATTCTGTTGTGAATTGCCCGTTCAACGTCAGGATATTGTTGCCCCGAAGCACCTGATTGCTGTTTGTATGCATCGAAATAAATTTTTTCAATATTGAACGAAGGCTGCGAATTGTCAAAAAAAGAACACAAAATTTCTGCATGTTCGAGATGCGAACCATAATCCTCGTCATCGGCAAGAATTGTAACGCTATTTCGCCATTCTCCCATCGCTTCGTTGCTGCAATAACGTTTAATCTTCGCAACCATTTGCTCGGCTTCTGTCTCATTTTGCACAGGAAGTCGACCAACACTGATGTTTAAAAAATTACTTTGCAAAGAAGAATCGTTTAACGAGGCGAAAAAATCGTCAGTTGCGTAAGACCAGACTAAATCAAACGATTCGGCGGCTTCGTAAGTCGGAATAAAATTTGTATTTGCACTTCCCGCAAATTTATAATCGAAAGACGCATCGCCAAATAATAATAAATATCGAAGAGGTTTTTCTGAATTAGAATTTCTTGAGTAAATCATTTTTGCAAAATCTCGGATAGCAGAAATGTCTACACTTCCTGACGAAAATTCGTTGTAAACCTGCGTTGTTGTTGCGACAATGACTTGCAAATTATCTTTTTCTCTGTGAAAAACTGCGAGTTCTTCGGCTGCTTTTAGAAAATCGGGGTGCGAGACAATAATCATTTCGGCATTAAAAATTGCGTGTAAATCTTGATTCTCAACAACACCAAGGTCGTCTCCTTCGGTGATAGGTTTGAGATATTTCGCACCATCAAAAGCGATAAATTCTCTTAAAGTATCTGTTAAAACCTTGAATTCTAATGAGTTAGAAACAATGTTAGTCGGAATCTCTTTGACGCAATATGGTTTTGTAACATCCCAAATTTTCACATTTTGCGAGGCATTTTTCAAGCGAAACAACGCAATATTATTTTTAAACGCAGAATTTATATCTCGAAAAAACATTTGCGAGGTTTTAAAACTTAAATTTCTGCGAACATTTATCTCTATGAAATTTAACCAACCCTCATCTGACGGATTTTTTTTGTTAAAAGTTAATTTCACAGAGAAATTATCTGCGTTGGGCAAAAAATTAAAAATATTTGTGTGCATTCTTGCGAAAGTTCCATCTGCCGAGAGCGAACCAAGTCCTTCGATTTCTAATTTTTCGTTAATATTTCCGCAATTTATGGAGAACGAAGTTTGCGATATAGAACGAGCCACGGCAGAAAGTCGAATTTTTGCGTTTTCAGACGTTAAAATATTGGGAAAAGAAAACGGAAAAGAATGCGAGGTAATGGCGTCAAAACTTTCTCCGAGCCAAATTCTGCCCGAATGTATTAAATTTTTCCATTCCTCTTCGTGAAACTCAAAATCGTCGAAACTTTCAACCACTTGCGATTCTGTTTGCGAAATAGGATTTTCCACCGAAATAATATTTTCATAACCCGAATTGTAGTCGGAGGAGAGAAAATAATAAGAGAAATCGGAATATAAGTGCAAAGAATGGAGAAACATTTTGGAATTTGTGTTAAAATAGCATCGATTCGGCGATTGTGCGAAAAAATAAACCGCATTATTTTTGATAAAAATTTTATTTTCTATCAAATCGCTGATTCTTGGAGTAATTGGAAATTCAGGCAACATTTTTCCGCCATTTCCAAAAATTCGTACTTTTGCAGGTTCATTTATGCCCAATTTTTTCAATTCCTCAAAAGTCAACTGATAAATTCCCTCTTCTTTCACCTTGATTTTCACCCACTTACCGCTTGATAAGACAGAATGCGAAGGATAATTTTGTGCCTTAGAATAGAAAAAACTGAGTAACAGAAATAAACAAAAAAAATTATATCTCATTGATTTTCAATATTTTAAATAAAAAATTTCTCTCATTTTAAATTTACAAAAGTAAAAAAAATTTATTATATAAAAAAATTTGTAAAAAAAAGAACAATATTGACAAAATGGCAGAAAAACTGACAAAGAAAAAATAATTTGTCAGTTTTTTAACTTGTTGATTTTCAACGAAATAAGATAATTCTATCTTTTTTCAAAGAAAAAATGACAGATATTTTTGTAAAAAATCGATTTGGCACACAATTCGATAATGTGCAGAGTGAAAACAGTTAAGTTTCAATAACAATGATAGATTACAAAAAAATAATTACCATTGAAGCAGGAAAACGAGGCGGTAAACCTTGCATTCGAGGATTAAGAATCACAGTTTACGATGTTTTTGCTTGGCTTGCTTCAGGAATGACAATAGAGAAAATTTTATATGATTTTCCCGAACTCGTTCTAAATGATATTTTGGCATGTTTTGCTTACGCAGCGGATATGGAAAAAAATATCGCTTATGCATTTTAACAGAAACTTTTTATTATTAAATTTAATAAAAATATTAACAGATAAAAAATCAGAAATTCTAAATTTTATCGAAAATTCTATTGAAGGTATTTTCAAAATTCAAAAATGTCTAACTCAATAAAACTTGATAAACTCATGGCAAAAGTAAGTATTAAACCCTTGGCTGACCGCGTGTTAATTGAACCGCAAGCAGCTGAAGTTCGTACAGCCAGCGGACTTATTATTCCTGACACCGCAAAAGAAAAACCACAACGTGGAACCGTTATCGCAGTAGGTGAAGGAACTGAAAAAGAAAAAATGTTGCTCAAAGAAGGCGACTCGGTATTGTACGGCAAATACTCTGGAACCGAGATTCAAATCGACGGCAAAGATTATTTAATGATGCGACAATCTGACGTTTTAGCCGTCATTTTGCAATAATTTCCATGAAGTTTTACACAAAAAAATTAAGTTTAACCATTTAAAACGAGATTCTCTATGGCAAGCAAAGATATCAAATTCAACATTGAAGCCCGCGACCTCTTAAAAAAAGGTGCCGACAAACTCGCTAACGCAGTGAAAGTTACTCTCGGACCAAAGGGACGTAACGTAGTTATTGAAAAGAAATTCGGTTCTCCACAAATTACAAAAGACGGAGTAACCGTTGCGAAGGAAGTCGAATTGGCAAATGCTTTCGAAAATATGGGTGCGCAATTAGTCCGCGAAGTAGCACAAAAAACCGCTGACGAGGCAGGTGACGGAACAACAACCGCAACCGTCTTAGCACAATCTATCTTAACCGTTGGGTTAAAAAACGTTACTGCAGGAGCAAATCCGATGGATTTAAAACGAGGTATTGACAAAGCAGTTGCAAAAGTTGTTGAAAATCTTCGAAAACAAAGCAGAACTATCGGCGAAGACAGCCAACAAATTGAGCAAGTTGCCTCTATTTCTGCCAACAACGACCCAACAATTGGAAAACTTATCGCCGAGGCAATGGGCAAGGTGAAAAAAGAAGGCGTTATTACCGTTGAGGAGGCAAAAGGTACAGAAACAACCGTAGAAGTTGTTGAAGGAATGGAATTTGATAGAGGTTATATTTCTCCTTATTTTGTCACTAATTCTGAAAAAATGGAAACCGTTCTCGAAGATCCATGGATTTTGATTTATGACAAAAAAATCTCAACAATGAAAGACTTCATGCCTGTTTTGGAACAAACGCTTCAAACAGGACGCCCATTATTAATCATTGCTGAAGACGTAGAAGGTGAAGCACTTGCAACATTAGTCGTCAATAAATTGCGTGGCTCGTTGAAAGTGGCAGCTGTTAAATCCCCTGGTTTCGGCGACAGACGTAAGGAAATGCTCGAAGACATTGCTGTCCTCACGGGCGGAATAGTTATCACAGAAGACAAAGGTCTCAAACTCGAAAGTACTACGCTTCAAATGTTAGGTCGTGCAGAAAAAATTTCCATCAACAAGGATAACACAACTATCGTAAACGGTGGCGGTTCAAAAAATGACATTCAAGCACGAATCAAACAAATCAAAGCACAAATCGAGAACACTACTTCGAATTATGACAAAGAAAAATTGCAAGAACGTTTAGCAAAACTCGCAGGCGGAGTCGCAGTTTTATACATCGGTGCAGCAACAGAAACTGAAATGAAAGAGAAGAAAGACAGAGTTGATGACGCACTCAATGCTACGCGTGCCGCTATTGAAGAAGGAATTATCCCTGGAGGAGGTGTTGCTTACATTCGAGCAATAGACGCACTGACAGATTTGAAAGGAGACAACATTGACGAAAATACAGGAATCGCAATTATTCGTCGTGCTTTGGAAGAACCAATGAGACAAATCACCGAAAATGCAGCGTTAGACGGCTCGGTGGTCGTTCAAAAAGTCAAAGAAGGAAAAGATGACTTCGGTTATAATGCCCGAACTGACAGATATGAAAATTTATTTGAAGCAGGCGTTATTGACCCAACTAAGGTTGCTCGCGTTGCTTTGGAAAAAGCAGCTTCGATGGCTGGAATGTTTCTCACCACAGAATGTCTCGTTGTGGAGGAAAAAGATAAAAAAGAAGGCGGAATGCCTCACCACGGACACGGCGGAATGGAAGATATGATGTAATATTTTTCAAAAACTCTGTTGCAAAAAAAAAGCGACAGAGTTTTTTCATTTTTCCCGTAAGTTAACGAAAAATATTTTTTCAAAGTTAAAAATATTTTTTGCAAAATTAATAAAAAATTCTCTTTGTTCGCAAAAAATTACGAACAAAATTTTCAAAAAATAAGTTAAAAATGTTAATTTTCAAAAACTTCAGATAAATCAATTTCTAAATCATTAAAAATATTAACCTTTACTTTGTCATCTTCGAAAAAATCACCGATTTTTTCATATTTTCCCCCTTCATTCAACAGAAAAACCGAGACAATTCTTTCATTCGGATAAACTACCCAATATTCTCTCACTCCGTTTTCCTCGTAAAGTTGATATTTTATTTTCAAATCGCGTTTTGTTGTTGCGGGAGAAAGTATCTCAATGATAAAATCAGGACTTCCGAGACAACCCCTGTCGTCAAGTTTCGATAAATCACAAATGACACAAATATCAGGTTGAACAACGGTATCAATTTTTTTATCTTCTTTTTCACTTTTTTTCGAAAGTCGAACATCAAAAGGTGCGTGATAAACGTGACAAGGTTTCTTTTTAAAATAAATTCTTATCTCTGCAAGCAATGCTATTGAAATTCTTTGATGAATTCTTGTTGGAGCGGCGAGGAACAAAGTTTTAAAACCATCAATTAACTCACAACGCACATCATCAAACCACTGCAAATAATCGGCATAAGTGTAACGTGGCACTTCGGCGGACAAACTATTTTCCATAAAAATAATTTTTTTTGCAAAATTAATAAAAAATTCTCTTTGTTCGCAAAAAATTACGAACAAAATTTTCAAAAAATAAGTTAAAAATGTTAATTTTCAAAAACTTCAGATAAATCAATTTCTAAATCATTAAAAATATTAACCTTTACTTTGTCATCTTCGAAAAAATCACCGATTTTTTCATATTTTCCCCCTTCATTCAACAGAAAAACCGAGACAATTCTTTCATTCGGATAAACTACCCAATATTCTCTCACTCCGTTTTCCTCGTAAAGTTGATATTTTATTTTCAAATCGCGTTTTGTTGTTGCGGGAGAAAGTATCTCAATGATAAAATCAGGACTTCCGAGACAACCCCTGTCGTCAAGTTTCGATAAATCACAAATGACACAAATATCAGGTTGAACAACGGTATCAATTTTTTTATCTTCTTTTTCACTTTTTTTCGAAAGTCGAACATCAAAAGGTGCGTGATAAACGTGACAAGGTTTCTTTTTAAAATAAATTCTTATCTCTGCAAGCAATGCTATTGAAATTCTTTGATGAATTCTTGTTGGAGCGGCGAGGAACAAAGTTTTAAAACCATCAATTAACTCACAACGCACATCATCAAACCACTGCAAATAATCGGCATAAGTGTAACGTGGCACTTCGGCGGACAAGGAATTTTCCATAAATTTTTCACTTTTAAAAATTATTTTTGCAAAATTAATACATTTTTTGTACAAAACCAAATTTTTTTATACTTTTGTAAAAATTTTTTCAAAAAAATTCTCAAAAAAACGATGATTTTAATTGACGGAAATAAAATTTCTAACGAAATTAAAAATGAACTTGCTGCGGAAACATTCGAATTTGTTAAAAATTTTGATAGAAAACCACATCTCGCAGCGATATTAGTCGGTAATGATGGGGCAAGTGAAACTTATGTGGGGCATAAAGTGAAATCTTGCGAGCAAGTAGGTTTTTTTTCGACATTGATACGTTTGGAAAATAATTGTTCCGAATCGGAATTGCTTCAAAAAATTGAGAAAATCAATAATGACCCTGAAGTTGACGGATTAATTGTTCAATTGCCTCTGCCTTCACATATTTCTGAGCAGAAAGTTATTGAAACTATAAATCCTGCCAAAGATGTTGATGGTTTTCACCCTGTGAATGTTGGAAGAATGGTTATTGGTTTACCTTCGTATATTCCAGCAACGCCGTTTGGCATTCTTGAGTTGATAAAACGTTACGAAATTCAGACGGATGGCAAGCATTGCGTGGTTTTGGGACGGAGTAACATTGTTGGGAAACCGATTTCGATTTTAATGTCTCGCAAATCTTACCCTGGAAATTGTACTGTTACGTTGTGCCATAGTCGCACGGTTGATTTGCCCGATGTTTTGAGGCAAGCCGATATTTTAATTGTTGCGTTAGGAAACCCTGAATTTGTGAAAGCAAATATGGTAAAAGAAAATGCTGTAGTTATTGATGTCGGTATAACGCGTGTAAAATCGGACAAAACCAAAAGCGGATGGAAATTATTAGGTGATGTAAAATTTGAGGAAGTAGCAGAAAAATGCAGTTTTATAACGCCTGTTCCGGGCGGAGTCGGACCAATGACAATTGTTTCGTTGCTAAGAAATACTCTTTTCGCAGCGAGAAAAGAAATTTATTAATTCAACTGAAAACTTTATTGATACTTCATTTTTTTACATTTGGAGTGTCAATTTTGTCGCAAAAATTTTCTAAAAATTCATTTTTTTCTAAAAATATTTTTTACTTTTGTCCGCAGAAAAAAATTTAATTTTACACTCTTAAGTAAATAAAAATGCTTCGAAAAACTTTACAAAATGATAATTTAACGAAAATAAACTTGGAACTTGGCGCGGGTTGCGGCGAATTTGCACATAAATATATTTCAAATTGTTATATTACCGAATTAAACGAAACTTATAAAACGCAATGCCAAATTTGTTATGTTGATATTTTTGGAATTGATGCAGAAAATTTGCCCTTGGAGTGGAGTGATAATCGATTTGAAAAAATATTTTTATGTCATCCTTACGGTTACGGTTTCAAAAATAGAGCAAATTCAGAAATATTACTCAAAGAATTAACCAATTCTGTCAAAAATAAAGGAATAATCATAATTTTAACTACAGGCACAAACCCATACAGCTCGCCTGATAGAGTGAAAAAACGAATCAATGAGATAAAAATTGAAAATGTAACCTTAAAATTGGACGAAAATATAAATTTAGCACCCGAATTTTCACAACATACTTTTTTTCATTCCGAATTAAAACAACCCATTACTGCAAAAATTTTCCAATTAACCATTTATGTTGACAAATGTTAAAGATATTTCTCATTTTGAGCAAGAAATTCGCAATGTTTTTCTTGCAGAGAAGTTAAATCAAGCGTTATTTAAAACGCCATTTTATCTACATTTAGATGAAATGTTGAAGTATTATATTTTTTATAGTAAAAATATTAAGGAAATTTCGTTGACCGAAGCTGTTTATAACGAATTAGGAATTTATATTCTTGAAAATTACGATTCAGAAAATGGGAATTTGCCCATTATTGATTGGGATTTCATAGAAAAAATGACAGAATTGTTGCAAGATAAGATAAAAAAACAATTAGGAACAGAGAAAAATTCAAGTTTTCTCAAACCATTTATTGATTCTACAATAGATTCGTTTGAAAAACAATTAATTTTTTACTATTCTCACAAAAATCAAGAAATTAATCCTTGGAATGCGGCTTTTCAAATTTTACAAAATGGCTGTTTATACCTTATTTCTGGAAATCGCGATGTTTTCAAAGAATTTTACCCAAAAATGTTGCAAAATGATTCTAAAAATGTCGGAATAATTGCTGTCAATAAACGAAAACCACAAAAAAGTAACGAAAATAAATTTGCAGGTTTTGTTGTTGATAACCGTCATAATTTGCAAACTGTTGTTTATAATTTATTGCAGGAATTTGCAAAAGGACATCAAAATGCGGTGAAAGCGGAAAAAATTAAACAATTGTTGGCAGAAAAGAATCGAGAAATTAATTTACAAACATTGAAAAATAATATTTTGCTTGTTTTGAAAAGACAAGGCTTGATTGGGTCAAAAACTTCAGGTTTCTATTTCATTGAAAATGAAGAAGATTTGCGAGAAACACATTTTTTTCATTCACAAAAATTAAATCGTATTAAAACTACGTTAAATTTTCTTGAGAAAAAAGCAACAATAATGGGATTTTCAATAACTTAGAAATAAAACCGTTTTAGAAAAGACAAAGTGAAAAACAATTAATCAATTTATATTTTCAAATTTATTTAAAAAAAAGCCCAAAATTTTTAATTTATGGCAAATATTTTGACTTCTCGAAGCGAAAATTATTCCCAATGGTACAATGATTTGGTTACAAAAGCTGATTTGGCAGAAAATTCTGCCGTTCGCGGTTGTATGGTCATTAAACCTTACGGCTACGCAATTTGGGAAAAAATGCAACAGACTCTCGACAAAATGTTCAAAGATACGGGACATTATAACGCATATTTTCCGTTGTTTATTCCAAAATCTTTTTTCAGCAAGGAAGCATCTCACGTAGAAGGTTTTGCGAAAGAATGTGCTGTTGTTACGCATTATCGCTTGAAAAACGACCCAAACGGTAAAGGAATTGTTGTTGACGAAGACGCAAAACTCGAAGAGGAATTAATTGTTCGACCAACGTCAGAAACAATTATTTGGAATACGTATAAAAATTGGATTCAGTCTTACCGCGATTTGCCGATTTTGTTAAATCAATGGGCAAATGTGGTGCGTTGGGAAATGCGAACGCGTTTATTTCTCCGAACAACCGAATTTTTGTGGCAAGAAGGACACACAGCACACGCAACCGCAACCGAAGCTGTTGCCGAAGCACGACAAATGTTGGACGTTTACGCAGAATTTGCAGAAAAATGGCTTGCCATTCCTGTCATCAAAGGACGAAAAAGCGACAGCGAAAGATTCGCAGGTGCCGTTGACACTTACACCATCGAAGGGTTAATGCAAGATGGAAAAGCGTTGCAGTGCGGAACTTCGCATTTTCTCGGACAAAACTTCGCAAAAGCATTTGACGTAACTTTCGACAACAAAGAAGGGAAAATCGAATACGTTTGGGCAACTTCTTGGGGCGTTTCGACAAGATTGATGGGAGCGTTAATCATGTCGCATTCCGATGACAAAGGACTCGTTATTCCGCCGAAACTCGCACCAATTCAAGTCGTTATTATTCCAATTTACAAAAAAGAATCCGAATTGAACGAAATTTCGGAGAAAATTGCTCCGATAATTGCGAAATTAAAACAAAAAAATATTTCTGTGAAATTTGATTCGGCAGATAATCAAACGCCCGGATGGAAATTTTCTGAATACGAATTTCGCGGCGTGCCTGTGCGACTCGCCGTTGGTCCGCGGGATTTGAAAAATAACACCATCGAAATCGCAAGACGAGATACGTTGACAAAGCAAACTATTTCGCAAGACGATATCGAAAATGTTGTTGAAAATCTTCTTGTCGAGATTCAGGAAAATATTTTTCAAAAAGCAAAAACGTTTAGAGAAAATAACACGCGAAAAGTCGAAACTTATGACGAATTTAAACAAGTTTTAGACGAAAAAGGCGGTTTTATTCTTGCTCATTGGGACGAAAGTGCAGAAACAGAATCACAAATCAAAGAGGAAACAAAAGCAACAATTCGCTGTATTCCGCTTGATTCCGTAGACGAAGAAGGAAAATGTATTATTTCGGGCAAACCCTCGAAAAGAAGAGTTTTGTTTGCAAGAGCATATTAATTTGCTGCATCGAAAAACCCTGTCGCTGTGCTTTTCGCACCCTGACAGGTTAATTACGTTTATTTTCCCACGACTAAAGTCGTGGGTTAAAAATCGTATAAAACATTGGTTGTAAACCCAAATCTTAGCCCACGAATTTATTCGTGGGCTAAATTTTCGCAATTTTTTCGTTAATTTTCTCCAACAACCAACTCATTTGTTCCGAAGGTGTCATTTCAGAATTGTCTAAAACAATTGCGTCTGCGGCTTGTCTCAAGGGGCTTTCGCTGCGATTTTGGTCTAAAAAATCTCGATGATTCAAATTCGCTTTAATCTCTTTGAGAGTGATATTGGGTTCTTTGAGAATTTGCTCTTTGTAACGTCTCGTTGCTCGCACTTCGAGAGATGCGGTAACAAAAATTTTCACATCAGCATTTGGGAAAACAACCGTTCCGATGTCTCTGCCGTCCATTACAATGCCGCCGTTTTTCCCCATCTCACGCTGCAATTTTACCATTGTTTCTCGTACCTCCTTGATTTTACTTACTTCACTCACCAGAGATGAAACCTCGCTGCTGCGAATGGCAACTTCGACATTTTCGCCGTTGAGAAATGTTCCATTTTTGTCCATCTCTGGAACATAACGAAATTCTACCCGCAACTCATCTAAGACATCTAAAAGTTGAGAAACATCAACAATATTTTTCGAAATCAAAGAATTACGTAAGCAAAATAACGTTACTGCTCGATACATTGCTCCGCTGTCAATGTAAATATATTGTAATTTTTCTGCCAATTCCTTCGCCATTGTACTTTTTCCACACGAGGCAAAACCATCAACAGCAATGATTAATTTTTTCATTCGACACAAATTTTTAAAATTCAGATAAAATTTCTATAAATTTTTTATTTGGCATTAGCCCTAATAAATCTTTTGAGTATTCGTTTTTTAAACCGTTGACAAAATACATTTCTATCTCGCCTTTGTTTTTTACTTCGATTTTTCCCCGATATTCGCAGTCAAAAAAATCTTTGATATATTCGTAAGTTGATTTTGAAACATTTACTCTGCCGCTTGCACCTGCACTTTCCATTCTGCTTGCCGTATTGACGGTATCGCCCCAAATGTCGTAGGCAAATTTTTTCTTTCCAATGACTCCAGAGATAACATTTCCTGTATGTATTCCGATTCGAAGTTCCCAAATCGGCAAATTTTGCTGTTTTTTTCTGTCATTCCATTCAGAAACGAAATGTTGCATCTGTAAACCTGCCAAAACCGTATCAAAAGGATTGCTATTATTTCGCAACGGAATTCCGCCTGCACACATATACGAATCGCCGATAGTTTTAATTTTTTCGATAAAATGTTTCTCAATAATCTCGTCAAATTTTTCGAAGTAAAAATTTAACTCTTTAACAATCTCTACGGGAGATAATATTTCAGAAATCTTTGTAAAACCCTTGAAATCGGTGAATAAAACGCTCGCTTTTTTATAAAATTTCGGTAAAACGGCTCCTTTATTTTTTAATTGGTCGGCAATTTCTTGCGGCAAAACATTTAACAATAACTTTTCTGATTTTTGTTTTTCCTCTTGAAGAATTTGTTTTTGTTTTTCTAACTCTTGAGATTGAAATTCTAATTTCTCGGTTTGCTCGGTAATCTCTTTTAAAAGTTGAAAAATTGTCAACGTAGATTTTACTCTCAATATTAACTCTGTTTTATCAATTGGTTTTCGAATAAAATCGATTGCTCCTGCCTCGAAAGCGGCACGCAAGTTCGGCGTTGCGGTAACAATTATGACAGGAATATTGCTTGTCTTTTCGTAACGTTTAAGTTCCTGCATTGCCTCGAGTCCGTTCATTAGCGGCATTTCTAAATCCATAACAATTAAATTCGGCAAAATCTCGTATGCCAAATCGCATGCCTCTTGCCCATTAGCAGCAGTGAAAATAGCATAATCTTGACACTCATTTTCGAAAATTCCTTTGATAAGTGCCAAGATTAATTTATTATCATCAACAACTAAAATCTTATATTTCATTGTCTATATAATTCAAAATCAACGACATCTGCGTTGGTTTCTTTGTTTTTTGCCTTGCATTTTGCGACACCGTTTTCTCCTCTTTTGCATTCAAATTTGTAAGGACGATAAAAAGTGTTATCCTCGCAAAGCGTTTTGTCTTTTTGCTCGAACTTCAATAATCCGCCTTCGTATTTTGCCTGCAAATCTGCAGAACATTTGTTGCCGTTGTCTTCGACAAGAGTAATTTTCCCTTTTCCTGAACAGTCAAATTCGAAAAACAACATAATTGATTTTCCTGTTTTATCATTTCTCAAATTGTTACTGCTTTTCCATTTTCCTGCTGCAAAACAAACATTTGTCGCACTGTCAGGAATATTAAGAGCTGAGGACAAAAATTTATCTAATTGCAAAAATGGTCCCATTTCTTTTTCGAAAGAAATTTTCTCTCCACTTGCGACCAACGCTAACTTTACCGAATCTGGACTTGTTTTAGGAAATTTCGACAAATAAAGAGCCACAGCACCTGCCACAATTGGCGAAGCCATGCTTGTTCCTTGCATCATTCCAAAATTTCCGTTTGGCAGCGAACTAAAAATAAACATTCCAGGTGCCGCAATAGTCGAGGCGGTGCCAAAGTTGCTGAACGGTGCTTTTTTCAAATCGGGAGAAACTGCAGTAACACAAATGATTCGATTAGAACGAGACATTAAATCTAAATCAGCAAGAATATTTTCATTGCCCGCTGCTTTAACGACAACAACTTTGTTTTCATTCGCAAATTGATATAATTCGTCCCAAAAAACAGTTTCGTCACTCGGCGTTGAACTGCGAATAATATTTCGCTGCTGCTCCTCAGACATTCGTTTTACTTCTTCACCGAAGTACATTCCCAAAGAGAGATTCATCACATTTGCTCCTTTGTGAATTGCGTACAAAATGCCTGCCACAATTGAAAGTGAACTCATATTTCCGTTTTCATCGGCAACTTGTATTGGCATCAACTTACATTCAGGGGCAATTCCGCAAACACCTTTTCCGTTGTTCATTAGTCCGACTGCCGACCCAGCAACGTGTGTTCCGTGGTCGCCGCCCTGAACGCGCGGCGGAGCAACATCAGCACTATACTTTGTAACATTCCAAGGAGAAACAATCTTCCCCGCAAATTCAGGCTGATTTAAGTCAAAACCGTTGTCAATAATCGCAACAACAATTTTTGCGTCTCCTTTCGTAACGTTCCATGCGTCAAAGGCTTTGATTTTCTCGAAATACCAACTTTCCTGTTCCCTCGAAAAACCTGGATCTGTTGGTTTGTCACTTCTGCGAAAAAGTGCATCGTCAAAAACTAAACGCACATCAGACATTGCTTTGAGTTTAGGTTTCCAAGTTTTCCACTCACCTGGAGGCGTTTTTATTTGCAAAAGTTTAATTATTGTGTCATAAAACACAATTTCGACAGAATCTTTAAATTTTTCATTCAAATCGATAGAAAATTTCTCAACATTCGCTTCTTTTTTCAGAGCCACATTCAATTTATTCGTTAAAATGACTCTTTTTGTAGAATCTTTTGGGTCGTGACCTTTTTGTGTTGTGTCAATAGGCGGCAAAATATCCGCTTTGGGCGGCAAATAATTTCTTTGTTTTAACAAACAATAATACAACAATATCGCAATTATCGAAGCCGCAATTACTCCCAAGACAAACCACATCCAAGTACGCATTTTAAAACCGTCCTTCTCAACAGGCGGCGGCGGAGTAACAATATTATTCTCCTGCTTTTGAGGTACAACTTCCTCTTTTTTCGAAACTGTTTCGAATTTTGATTCAACTTTTTGCTCGACAGGAGGTTTGTCAGGCAATGGAGGAATCGGTTCTTGAATATTTTTCTCGATGAGAAACAATTTCCCCTCTGTTTGTTTCGAAATTTTGTCATCAAGTAAACCCCAAATCAACACAAATCTATTGTTTTCAACCAAAACATATTCCCAAGAAGGAACTTGAATGGCATCAATTAACGAATCGCCCCAAGGATTTCCCTGCGATTTTAACTCCTTCGCAAATTTGCGAACATCTGATAAAATTTTTTCAAGTTGCGGTCTTAATTTCTCACGTTCTTCGAAAGGAATTTCGTTAATGGGAAGTGCTTTTTCACTGACATAATCAGAAATATAACGGATTACTCCATTGCTGAAAACGGGAGTCGGCAACAACTCAAGATATTCCGCAGAATTAAATCGCATCTTAAGCTGATTCACCAAATTTGTGTGAGCATTCCACAACGGAACACCGCCGTTCAATAACGGTCTTTTTTCGACAAGTTTTATTTCAATAACAGACATACTAAAATGTTAAATTTATTAAGGCAAAAATATAAAAAATTTTTCATTTATCAAAAAATTAAGGTTTTATAAAAATTATTTTTCCTTTTTTTGACAAAGTTTTTTCTAAAACATGTTGCGGCTCCGAGTAACAAACAATATTTCCCACTTCAAAAATCTCGTATTCAAGAGAATTTCTCACAAAAATATTACAATTTTCTTGAGAATGTTGCGAGATAAACGCATTTTCACAAATTAAATTTTCTGCAAAAACATAACTCAAAGCGTACATCCAAAGGTGAAGTTTTTGGGTTTTGCCCGAAAAAACATATTTTCCAATGGTATTTCCATTATTCCAAAAATAAACGTTCTCACAGTCAAAAATAAAATTTGCCTCGACTAACTTTGCCGCCTGCAATATTCCTATCTCTTTGTTTTTCAAGACGTTAGAGGAAAAAATTTTACAATCTGCTTTCAACGAAATTCTCGAAACCGATTTTAAATGCAATTCCAACTCGATTCTTTCTGTGCTTTGCAGCCATTTCGCAGAAATTTGATGACTTAAAATTAAAATCGAATCTTCAACTTTTGCGATAACATCAGAAATTAAATTCTCTTCGCCCTTGATAATCAAATAGTTAACCGAATCTTGAATTAATTCTACGTTAAACAATTTTTCAACTGAAATTTCTGAAAAGTTTGCAATTTCGATTTTTCGAATTTCTTTTTTCGAAGAAAAACACGAAATAAAAAATAAAACACAAAAAAATATTTTTTTCATAAAAATTTTTGCCAAAAATACAAAAAAAATTTTACTTTTGCCGTTAAATCGAAAAAATTGGCTGACGAATCTCTCAAATATCAAATTGGAATCGGACTAATTTCGGGTGTTGGTCCCATGACGGCAAAAAAATTAATTGCGTATATCGGAAGTGTGGAAGGAATTTTTCGCGAGAAAAAGCATTTGTTGATGAAAATTCCAGGCATCGGCGTACATTTGGCAAATGAAATTGTGAATCAAAATGTTTTAGAAAAAGCCGAAAAAGAAGTTTTTTATATCGAAAAAAATGAAATTGAAGCAATTTTTTATACCGATGAAAAATATCCGTCGCGTTTAAAATTGTGCGAAGACTCGCCGATAATGTTGTTTGTCAAAGGAAAAGCAAATTTAAACGCAGAAAAAATTATTTCTATTGTCGGAACGCGAAGTGCCACTTCGTATGGCAAAGAAATATGCGAAAAATTAATTTCAGATTTAAAAATTTATAATCCGTTGATAGTCAGCGGTTTAGCATACGGAATCGATATTTCCGCACATCGCGCTGCGTTGAAAAACCAACTTTCCACCGTCGCCATTCTCGGACACGGTTTTCGAAATATTTATCCTCCCGACCATCGAAATACAGCAACAGAAATGCTCGATTCTAACGGCGGACTAATCACAGAATTTTTTAGCGATGACAAATTTGAACCCAAAAATTTCCTTCGCAGAAATCGAATTATTGCAGGAATGAGTGAGGCAACAATTGTCGTAGAATCAAGCAAAAAAGGCGGAGCAATGTTCACTGCCGAGATGGCAAATTCTTATAACCGAGATGTTTTTGCGTTTCCCGCAAGAACAACCGACAAACACTCGGAAGGATGCAATTTTTTGATAAAAATCAACAAAGCAAATTTAATTACGTCAGCAGAAGATGTGGAATATTTGTTAAATTGGAATACGGAACACAAAAGTAAAACGCAACAACTTGAAAATCAATTTATTACATTCACAGAAGACGAACAAAAAATCATTTCTCTTTTGAAAGAAAACGGAAAATTAAACATTGACATAATTGCTTCGAATGTCAATTTGTCGATGAGCGAAACTTCAGTTTTGCTTTTAAATTTAGAATTTGCGAATGTAATCAAATCTTTGCCAGGAAAAATGTACGATTTAACTTTTCTTTACAAAAATTAAGAAAATTCACGTTAGAAAACCTGCCAAATTTGACAGGTTTTTTAAATTTTTAAAAGTTAAAACCAACAGAAATACTCGGATAAATGAAAAATTTTGGTTGGTCAGCAACAATTAGTTTTTTGGGACTAACCCATTCATATTTCCATTTATGAAGAGTCAACATTCCCAAAATCCCAAATTGCAAAAAACCTTTTTTGGAATAATGACGGCGATATGAAATTCGTTGCGTAAAGAAAATTCCTCTAAACCAATAACTTTCTGACCAAGAAGAATAATCTCCATCTGAAAGTCCTGATTTAAAACTGAAAACACCCATATAAGAAACTCCAAATCCGAAATTGAAAAAACCTTTTTCTGAAGTTTTTGTGGCAAGGTTCAATTCTGAAATTACTGCTTCTGAAAAATTCGGACAATAACCGCCGCCCAAACGCAAAGCGAGATAACCTTTTTGCGAATTAGTTAACATTCGTTCATAATTCACCGAGTAAAAACCTCCATTTCCAAAAAGTTCGAGATACACAATATTTTTTTTGTGCGAAAGACTATCTTGCGAATAAGAATTGACACAAAAAATTAAAAAAAGCGAAAGCGATAACAAAAACTTTTTCATTGAAAAATAAATTTTTTTATTTGAGATGTAAAAATGTTGCGAAAGGTTGCGTTTAGAAAAATAAAATTTTATTTTTTCACAAAAATTTAACATTTTTTAACAAAAAATATTTTGCAAATAAAAAAATACATTTTATCTTTGTAATTATGAAAAATATTTTACTTTTTTTGTTTCTTTTTTTATCAATTTATTCAGTTTTTTCACAAAATATTACGATAAACGGTTTTGTGCAAGATGTAAATTCGGGAGAAAAGTTACCTTTTGCATCAATTTTTGTCAATAATATTGAAAAAGTAGTCGTTACAAATCAATATGGTTTTTATAGTTTAACTCTTCAAGCAGGAAATATCAATATTTCTGTTTCATATCTTGGTTGTAAAACTCTTTCGAATCAATATTTTTTGACAAAAGACACAATTATTAATATTTTTCAACATCACCTCAACACTTCGATATAATAAAAAATGGTCAAAAAATTTATTTCTCAGTTCGCTTTTTATTTACAGCAAATATCGTTTTGAAATTTTTAATCAAGAAAGAACTGCGTACAAAGATTTTTTAAACAACAAAATTTTTGAAAGTCAAGAAAATGCGTTTATGAGTCAGTCAGGAATTGAAAATTCCAGTTTTAAAATCGACCTTGATTATTTTCTTTCTACAAATCACACAATAAAATCAGGAATAAATTACACTTTTCATCAATTTTCTCCCGAAACAAGTCAAAAAACGCAACAACACAACGACTCAAGTTTCGTAAAATTGACAAATCAGCACGGGAAAAATAATATTTTTGCCAATGAACTCAATTTTTACCTCGAAGACGAATGGAATATTTTCGCAAAATTAAAAATGAACTTTGGTTTTCGAGTCCCAATATTTTTGCAGAAAAATGAGTCTTATTTCCCCTTCGAACCCAGAATTTCGCTAAATTATTTGATAAATCAAAATCTCGCTGCCAATTTTACTTATGCAAAAATGACTCAATTTATACATTTGCTCTCAAATTCGTCTCTTGGTTTGCCCACAGATTTATGGTTACCTGCCATAGACAAGATTAAACCTTCCACTTCTAATCAATTTTCGCTCGGAACAGAGATATTTTTACCTTTTTGCGAAATAAATATCGAAAGTTTTTACAAAACAATGAATAAAAGGATTCTATTTTTTTGAAATAATTTTTATTTTTGTGCAACATTTTATCATCTGCACGAAAAAACCGCTCTGTCTTTAGCGTAGCGGATGAACGTGCTGATTTTTCGACTGTCCGTTTTACTGACACATGTCGAAAAATCAAAAAAATTAATTTCTGTTTTACTTTGTCAAAAAATATATTAATTTTGTCAAAAAAAATTGTTTTGTCGAAAAAATGAATTACATTTGCGCCGCAATGAAAAACAAATTGCAA
>DYQK01000128.1 GCA_020719385.1 Rikenella microfusus
TTTTTTCGAAAAAACAAATTTTTTTTTTTAATTTTGCCCTCAAATTTGTAAAAAATTTTTATGCACAAATCGGGTTTTGTAAATATTATTGGGCATCCCAATGTTGGAAAATCTACGTTGATGAACGCCCTGACAGGTGAAAAATTGGCAATTATTTCGCCGAAAGTACAGACAACGCGACATAGAATTATGGGAATTGTTAGCGGTGAGGATTTTCAAATTGTTTATTCCGACACGCCGGGCATTCTCAAGCCGCATTATTTGTTGCAAGAGACAATGTTAAATTATGTGAAAACCGCACTCTCTGACGCAGACATTTTGCTTTACGTTACGGATGTTTTCGAAAAAATCGAGAATATTGACGAAAATATTTTGTCAGAAATTCGCAAATTGACGATTCCTAAAATTTTAATTATTAATAAAATTGATTTAACGAATCAAGAAAATTTGGAAAAAATTGTTCAGAAATGGAACGAAAAATTGCCGAATACGTTGATTTTTCCAACCTCAGCACTTCATAAATTTCAATTATCAAATTTGTTTGAGAAAATTATTTCGCTCTTGCCCGAAAGTCCTGCGTATTTTGATAAGGAATCTCTCACCGACAAGAGTGAACGATTTATTGCGTCAGAGATAATTCGCGAGAAAATTTTACTTCATTACGAAAAAGAAATTCCTTATTCGGTGGAAATTGTCATTGAAGAGTTTAAAACTGAAGGAAACTTGTTGAAAATCAATAGTTTAATTTTTGTAATGCGTGAAACACAAAAAGGAATAATCATTGGTGAAAAAGGTAACGCACTCAAGCGTGTTGCGACAGAGGCAAGAAAAGATATGGAAAAGTTTTTTGGAAAAAAAGTTTTTCTGCAAGTGTTTGTGAAAGTTGACAAAGATTGGCGAGATAATCCGAAATCATTAAAACGATTCGGTTATATTGAGTAAAACATCTCTAATTTGTCAGATTTTTCAAAATTTCTGACAAATTTTACTCAAACTTTTTAGTGGGTGAATTTTCTTGTGCTTCTTTCCACAATTCTGCAAGATTTAACACAAAATCGGGCAAAAGAGAATGCGTAAAAGGAATGTTAAACGCAAATTTTTCATTCACAGAATTTGTAAAAACGTAATATTCCTCTTTAAACGGATTTATCACAAGTCCAATTTCTATATTCGCAGGTAACCAATCATTTTTCATTTTATCAAGTTCATTTTTCAACGAATTTTTCCCCGACACTATCTCAATAACCAGATTCGGCGAACCCTGAATAAAATGTTTATTTCTCGAAGTCTCAACTAATTGCGATAATTTTGCAATAGAAATAAACGAAACATCGGGGCAAAGACGCTTGCCCGTAGGTAAATCGTATCGCATTGTCGCATCATACACTTTACCTGCTTTTTTATTGCGATTCCAATTTCCAAAAACCAAACCCAATAAGAAGTTTAACGCACTGATTAATTCTTTAACGCCCATTGTGATAGAAATTTTATTTGTGAATAACTCAATTTTTAAATTCTCGTTGCGAAGACATAATTTTTCGTATTGCATCTCATCAAAAAAAACATCGTCAGGCAAAAATAACTCAATTACTCCATAATTATCAAAGTAAAATTCCTCTTTTTCAACAACGAGAATACTATTTCGCCCATAATGTTTGAGAGACAAATGCGAATTTTTACTCTGCAACTCTGCAAATTGTTGCTCACTTAGGTGAAATTTGTACGGAAAAAGCAATTTCAAACTTTCCATAATTTACTCAAACTTTTTAGTGGGTGAATTTTCTTGTGCTTCTTTCCACAATTCTGCAAGATTTAACACAAAATCGGGCAAAAGAGAATGCGTAAAAGGAATGTTAAACGCAAATTTTTCATTCACAGAATTTGTAAAAACGTAATATTCCTCTTTAAACGGATTTATCACAAGTCCAATTTCTATATTCGCAGGTAACCAATCATTTTTCATTTTATCAAGTTCATTTTTCAACGAATTTTTCCCCGACACTATCTCAATAACCAGATTCGGCGAACCCTGAATAAAATGTTTATTTCTCGAAGTCTCAACTAATTGCGATAATTTTGCAATAGAAATAAACGAAACATCGGGGCAAAGACGCTTGCCCGTAGGTAAATCGTATCGCATTGTCGCATCATACACTTTACCTGCTTTTTTATTGCGATTCCAATTTCCAAAAACCAAACCCAATAAGAAGTTTAACGCACTGATTAATTCTTTAACGCCCATTGTGATAGAAATTTTATTTGTGAATAACTCAATTTTTAAATTCTCGTTGCGAAGACATAATTTTTCGTATTGCATCTCATCAAAAAAAACATCGTCAGGCAAAAATAACTCAATTACTCCATAATTATCAAAGTAAAATTCCTCTTTTTCAACAACGAGAATACTATTTCGCCCATAATGTTTGAGAGACAAATGCGAATTTTTACTCTGCAACTCTGCAAATTGTTGCTCACTTAGGTGAAATTTGTACGGAAAAAGCAATTTCAAACTTTCCATAATTGCATTTTTTAAAAATTAACTGCAAAAATAACAATTTTTTTTATCTTTTGCAAAATTTTTTTATCTTTGTGGCAAGAATTTTTTATAAAAAATTTATGATTTCGTTAGAAAATTTTTCGAAAATTTATTTTATAGGAATCGGAGGAATCGGAATGAGTGCCATTGCCCGATATTTCGTTGCAATAGGAAAAAAAGTCGCAGGTTATGACCGTTCTCCCTCAAATTTGACTGAAAATTTGCAAAAAGAAGGGATTAATATTCATTTTGAGGACGATATTTCTCTTATTCCGCAAGAATTTCATTCGAAAAATGAAACATTAGTCGTTTTTACTCCCGCAATTCCTGTTGAACATTCAGAATTTCAATTTTTTCAGAAAAATCAATTTTCTATTCTAAAAAGAGCAGAAATATTAGGTTTTCTCACTCAAAACGAAAAAGTTATCGCAATTTCAGGGACACACGGCAAAACTACAACAACAACTCTCACCTCTCACATTTTATTGCAAGGAAAACGCAATATTTCTGCATTTTTGGGAGGAATTTCGAAAAATTATCGCAATAATTTATTGCTGTCGAACAAAATTTTATATAATTCTGACGAAAAACAGAAAAATGAGTTTATTGTTGTCGAAGCAGATGAATATGACCGTTCTTTTTGGCAATTATTTCCTTATATTGCCGTTGTTACCTCAACTGACGCCGACCATTTGGATATTTATCATTCTCACGATGAGGTAAAAAATGCTTTTCTGAAATTTATTTCGCAAATTCATCCTGAAGGCAAATTAATTCGAAAAAAAAATATATCTTTGCCCCAAACTTCGCACCCAAAAGAACAATATATTTATTCTCTTGACAGCGAGGCTGATTTTTTTGCAAAAAATTTTCGTTTAATAAACCGTCGTTATCATTTTGATATTGTAACACCCACTTTTATTATGGAAGACGTAACATTGGAAGTTCAAGGAAAAGTAAACATCGAAAACGCAATAGCGGCAGTCGCAGTTGCTTATTTGGTCGGACTTGACGAAGATTCTATTCGAAATGCGTTACAAAATTTTAACGGTGTCGAAAGACGTTTCGATTTTCAAATTGACAGAGACCATTTGATTTATGTTGATGATTATGCTCATCATCCAGCCGAATTAAATGCGTTTATTACCTCAATGCGAGGAATTTTCACAGATAAAAAAATTACAGGAATTTTTCAGCCACATTTATTCACTCGCACAAGAGATTTCGCCGAAGAATTTGCTCAAGCCCTTAGTTTGTTGGACGAAGTGATTTTGTTAGAAATTTATCCTGCACGCGAAACGCCCATCGAAGGCGTAACTTCGCAAATGCTTTTCGACAAAATTTCTTTGAAAGAAAAATATCTCTGTTCGAAAAACGAGTTAATCGAGTTTTTGAAAAAACGAAAATTCGAAGTTCTCCTCACGATGGGAGCAGGCGATATTGACAAAATGGTAAAACCAATCAAAGAAATTCTCGAACAAGCGTAAATGAAACGCTGGGGGAAAATATTGCTCTGGGGCGGTTTGAGTTTTTATCTCATCGGAAGTGCGATATTTCTCGGAATAAAATATAACTCTTTGATTTGCAAAGAGATAGAAATTGAAAAAAACGAGAAAAATCAAAATGAATTTATCGAAAAAACAGATATTATCGCAATGATTTCGAAAGTTCAAAAGCAAATCATTGGTTTTCCGTTGAATAAAATGAATTTGCATGAGATAGAAAACTTAATCTCGCAGCATCCTGCAGTCAGAAAAGTCGAAGTTTATAAAACTTTAGACGGGATTTTGCACATCAAAATTGAACAACGAAATCCGATTCTTCGAATCATAAATCAGAAAAACGAGAGTTTTTATCTCGACGAAGAGGGTTTTCTCTTGCCGCTCTCGCAGCGTTATGCGGCAAAAGTTCCTGTTGCAAACGGCAATATTTCTGAACATTTTTTGTTGAAAACTTCGAAAAATATTCTTAATTTGCAAACCGATGACAGCAATAAACCTGTTTCAATAACAAAAGATTTGTATTATTTGGCACTTTACCTGAACGAAAATAAATTTATGAAGTCTTTGATTTCGCAAATTTATGTGAATAATGAAAAAAAAATTGAGTTAATTCCTCGAATGGGCGATTTTGTAATTGTTTTTGGAAATATCGAAAATTTTGAGAAAAAGTTTCGAAATCTTGAAATTTTTTATCGAAAAGCAGTGAGAAATGTAAATATTAATCAATATAAACAGATAAGTGTAGAATTTTCGAATCAAATTGTTTGCACTTTTAGGTAAAAATTTTCGAAAAAGTTTGGTTTTCACAAAAAAAAATCGTATTTTTGTAAAAAAAATTTATGGAATTGCTTGAAAAAACAAAAATTCTATATAATTTGCAAAACGACAATCCTGAACGTTTAAAGTTTTATCAAAAAATTTCTGACGACCAAAAAGCAGAATTTATTAATGGAAAAGTTGTTTTGCATTCGCCTGCCGCGCGAAGGCACACCGCAGTAGGGCGAAGGTTGATTACGTTGTTGCAGAATCACAATTCGCAAAGTAAATTAGGTGAAATTGGTTATGAAAAAATGATGATTCACCTGACACAAAATTCGTATGAACCTGATGTTTGTTTTTTTCTGAAAAAAACGGCAGATTTGTTTTTCGACGAGTTGTGTTTATTTCCTGCACCCGATTTTGTTGTAGAAATTCTTTCGAAACGCACAAAGAAAAACGACCGCGGCATAAAATATCAAGATTACGCCGCACACGGCATTCCCGAATACTGGATTATTGACCCTGTAAAAAAAGTTGTGGAGCAATATTTTCTGAAAGATAGAGAATATCAACTTCTTCGAAGTTATACAGAGGGCGAAATTCAGAGTTTTGTAATAAAAAATTTCATTGTTCCGATAGAATGTCTCTTTGATGAGCGTTTATTCGACATTTTAAACACATCAGATAAACGACAAATAAGGACATTAATCAATGAAGTTGCGGAGAAAGAGATTCTTCTGTCTGAGAAAGAGAAAACTTTGTCTGCGAAGGAGTCTGTTATCTCGGAGCAGCAAGAGTTAATTTCTGAAAAAGAGAATGTTATCTCGGAGCAAGCAAAACTTTTATCTGAAAAAGATGAGTATATTCAGCAACTTTTGGAAAAATTGAAAAATCAAAAGTAAAAACACACACCTATTTTTTTGATAATGTTTAATTTTTTCAGACAAATTTGAGAAAAATTGTCAATAAAAATTAAACAGCGTTGTTATTTTTTGTAAAATTTGTTAAAATTCAAAAAAATTTCTTATTTTTGCAAAAAATTTCTTTGTAAAAAAAATGCAAACTATCGCAAAAAAATTTATTGGAACAGGTGTTGCCCTTGTTACTCCGTTCAAGAATGACAACAGCGTTGATTTCGATGCTTTGGGAAGGTTAGTCGAATATTTAATTTCTAACGGTGTAAATTATTTGGTTTCTCTCGGCACAACTGGCGAACCCCCTACGTTGTCGAGGGAGGAAAAAGTTGCTGTCGTTAAATTTGTTAAACATTCGATAAATAAACGCGTTCCGTTAGTCCTTGGAATCGGCGGTAACAGCACAAATGAAATGATTTCGCAATTCAAAGAAACGGATTTTTCCGATATTGACGCAATTTTGTCTGTTACTCCGTATTACAATAAACCGAATCAACGCGGTTTATACGCACATTATAAGGCACTTGCACAAGTTAGTCCGTTGCCGATAATTATGTACAACGTTCCTGGACGCACGGGCATCAATCTTGCTGCCGAGACCGTTGTTACGTTGGCAAAAGAAGAGGCGAAACTTATTGCTGTCAAAGAGGCGTCAGGTAACTTTGAACAAATAATGCAAATTCTCAAACATAAACCTGAACAATTTTTGGTTATCTCTGGCGATGACGGAATAACATTGCCGTTAATTTCCTTAGGTGTTAGCGGAGTTATCTCTGTTGTTGCGAATGCGTTTCCTAAACATTTCTCTACGATGGTAAATCTTTGCTTGTCGGGGAATTTTGAGGAAGCACGCAAAATTCATTATCAATTAATTGACATTACAAATTCTTTGTTTGTCGAGGGCAGTCCTGCGGGCGTGAAAGCGGCTTTGAGTATTTTGGGAATTGTGAAAAATTATTTGCGTTTGCCCTTAGTTCCTGTCACTGAACAAACATTTAACAAACTTTCTCGGCAAATTAACGAGTTAAAAATGTAATTTGTTATGTCAAAAGACAAAATTGTTGTTTTTTCTGCTCCTTCGGGTGCAGGAAAAACTTCTATTATTCGCGGTGTTATTCCTCTTTTGAAGGGGGAAAATTTTAACGTAGAATTTTCTGTTTCAGCGTGCAGTCGAAAACCAAGAGAAAATGAAGTTCATTGCAAAGATTATTATTTCTTGTCTGTCGAGGAATTTAAGGGGAATATTGAGAAAAATAATTTTCTGGAATGGCAAGAAGTGTACAAAGACAGTTTTTACGGCACTTTGAAAAGTGAAATGAACCGAATTTGGGAAAAATTTTCGATTCCAATTCTTGATGTTGATGTTTTAGGAGCATTGAATGTGAAAAAAATGTACAACGAAAAAGTGTTGCTCGTTTTTATTATGCCGCCGTCTTTTGAGATTTTAGAAAAACGGCTGCGAGAGCGGTTGACAGAAACTCCCGAATCTATTGCAAAACGCATTGCGAGGGCAAAAACTGAAATTGAACATTCCACGCAATTTGACAAAATTGTTGTGAATGATAAATTGGAGAATGCTATTCTCGAAGTTTTTAACGTAGTTCTTTGTTTTTTAGAAAAATAAATGTTTATTTTCACAGCGTTTTCATTGTTCTGAACGATGAAAACGCTTTTTTAACAATTATTAACTCAATAAAATTTGAGAAATATGGAAAAATATTCCTTAACAGACCAAGATAAAACTTTGTTTTATGAAATTGTTGACAAAAATGAACGTTTTGTTGACTCAGAAACAGGAAATATTATCAGTCGAAAAACTGCATTCTTAGTCGCAGGCGGATGTCTTCTGACTGCAGCAGGAATTGTTTCTGCCACAACTCTTTTTAAAACGGAGGAACCAAACAATTCGCCTGTCGCAATTATTATTGACGAAACAGAAGTAACAGAAAAACCCATCGAAGCAAAGATTATTGACGATTTGCCTGCAAAGTCTTTCGATTCAGAAAATGCTCCTGTCGCAGAAACGGTCAAGGACGAAATGTCGTTCAACGAGGCTTTTGCCGCCGCAAGACAAGAACTTGGTCCAGGCGGAACTTTTTGGTGGAACGGGCAACTTTACGGAACTTATTATGAAAATGAAGTTGACCAACATTTTAATCCCAAAAGCGAAATTGTAAATGCAGAAGTTATTGATGATGACGAGGTTATCGAAGCTGAGATTATTGACGAAAATTCTGCTGCTGACGAATCGCTTAAAAATGCAAATCTTCAAAGTCTTGAAACAGAATCAGAAAATTTTAACGATCCAAATTTTTTCAATTCAGAACAAGAATTTGATAATGATTTTGCGGATAATTAAAATTTTTGCCTTGCCGTTTTTTCAAAGATGGCAAGGATTTTTCTAATTTTTTAATTTTGCAAAATATTTTTGAGAAATATTTGTTTTTTTCAAAACATTTTTTAACTTTGCAAAAAATATCTTTCTAAAATGAATCGAGAACTTTTACTTCGTATTACGTTAAATCCGCAAGTTTGCAATGGAAAACCAACTATTCGCAACATGCGTTTTACCGTTTCGCACCTTTTAGAATTATTAGCGGCAGGCATGTCACAGGAAGAAATTTTAATTGATTATCCTTATTTGGAATCAGAAGACGTTGCTGCGTGTTTATTTTTTGCTTCTTTGTGGAGTAATTTTCAATTCAAACAAGACAAGGCAAATGTTGTCATTTTTTCGAAAAACGGAGTGTTTAGTTATGAGTAAATATTTGTTTTTTTCAAAACATTTTTTAACTTTGCAAAAAATATTTTTCTAAAATGAACGAATTACCAATTAAACATAAACTTCATAACGGCGAATTTATCATTGAAAAAATTCTCGGAAAAGGCGGTTTTGGAATAACGTACAAAGCAACGCAAATTATCATTACACAAGGAAGACTCGGCGGAAAAACAGAAACAAAAACGCAAGTTGCCATCAAAGAATATTTTTTTCAAAATTTTTGCCAACGAAAAGATGACGGTTTTTCGATTGTCGTCAACGAATCGCAAATCGAATTTTTTAACCAATTTAAGGAAAAATTGATTAAAGAAGCACATATTCTCGCTAAATTTGTTGATAAACACTTCAATATTGTTGATGTTTATGATGTTTTCGAGGAAAATAATACCGCTTATATTGTGATGCAATATATCGAAAGTAAATCCTTGAAAGAAATTATTGACGAAAAAAAGTTGCTTGATGAAAAAACCATATATAACTTTTTCATTCCGATTATTGAAACCTTAATTGTTGTCCACAAGGAAAATATTTTGCATCTCGATATTAAACCAAGTAATATTTTAATCGAAAAAAATACAGAAAAACCATATCTCATCGATTTTGGTGCTTCGAAAATGTATGATGACGTAACTCTCGACGCAATCTCCTCCGTACCCGCAGCACGAACAGACGGATACGCACCACCCGAACAATACGCAAAAATCGTTAAATTCTCGCCGACAACAGATATTTATGCACTCGGTGCAACTATTTATCACGCACTAACAGGAACAAAACCGCCTGAATCGAATTCCCTCTCCACAGGAGACGAAAATCTCATTCCACCGAGAGAGAGAAACAAAAATATCTCACAAAATTTGGAAAATATTATTCTGAAAGCAATGAATATTACTAAATTGAAGCGTTTTCAAACAGCCACGGAATTTAAAACTGCTTTATTGAACGCAAAAAAATCTTTTGAACAAAAAATTGACAACGACAAAACTTTAATCGACAATTCTGTTAATATTTTTGAGAAAAAAGAAGTTGTAAAAGAGAAAAAAGTTGATAATGTTGTTGAAATTCCCAAGAAAAAAGAAGTTGCGAAAGA
>DYQK01000129.1 GCA_020719385.1 Rikenella microfusus
TCCCATAATAGACGCAAAGATAATAATATAAATTAATTCTATTTGCATACTTATATATTTAGTTTATGAAATTAAGTTTGTGATTTAGACATCGAAAACTAAATTTCCCAAATCACAAAGATATATTTTCGATATATAAATATTCAAAAAATAAACTCAGAAAAAATGGAAAGTTTAGATTTTGTTAAATCAATTTCTGCATTGTCAGATTCAGATGTTGCAAGAATTCAAAAAGCAGCAAATATAAACGGAATTCTATTCGAAAATCAAGAACGATTTACAATAGAAGAAGTTGCGTCATATTTTGATGTAACAAGAGAAACTGTACAACGAAAATTAAAAGAATTTGAAAAGAATTGTTCCGAAATTCTTACCGAAGAGAAATTGAAAATATTATGCAAATTTATCAAAATACTCTTAATAATTTTCTAAATTTGGTTGACGAAAACGAGAGAATACAGATAATTCTAGATGGAATAGAATTTTATTTTAAAGGTTTAGACGAAACAAAACTGAAAACGAAGCACTTAAGCGAAGGTTATCGCGACCATATTTTGTTAATTTCTGATATTTTGCTGCGAATCATTGCTTGTCGCAATAATCTTTTCGAACATAACATTTGTCGGACATTTTTATAAAATTTACAATTATGAAAATGTTCAGTCGGTTATTCGCAGAGAATTAATGATTCTTACTGATTTTCATTGCTCTTACTGTGACTGCAAACTAAACTTGCTGAATATACTCCCGAAATTGAACATTTTATTCCGCAAAAAATACGAAAAAATTTGAGAAATGCTTGGTTTAATTTGTTTATTTCTTGCCCGAAATGTAATAAGACAAAATGGGAGAAATATCCCAATGCGAAACCGTTAAAACCTGATTCTTTAAATTACAATTTCGATTATTGGTTCATTATTAACTTTCATAATGGGAAAATTTTACCAAATCCTAAACGTTCAACAAATGAAAAAAATAGAATTAGCGAAACTATAAACTGGTTTGGACTTAATGAAGAGTCTCGTTGCACAGCAAGATTAGAAGAATTAAAGTTTTTTACAGATAATATCGATTTTAAAAAAAATATTTTAGATTATTCTTATCCTTATTTTTTGAAAAGATCTCAAATTTAAAAAAGATTTTGAAAATATATTTGTTTTTTCAAAAAAAAATGTTACTTTTGTGCCGTACTAAATTGATTAATGAAAGTTTAACGTTACTATCCATATAAAAATTTTGATTTTATGGACATAATGAAATGTATTGAGTCGATGAAGTCGGGTATGCAAAATGCCCTTTCTCACTTCGAAACCGACCTAATGCGTATACGCGCAGGAAAGGCAAATCCACATATTTTAGACAATGTAATGGTTGATTATTACGGCAATTCTACCGCACTCTCGCAAGTGGCAAGTGTCGGAACAGCCGATGCAAGAACTATTGTGATTCAACCTTGGGAAAAAGCAATGCTCGTTCCTATTGAAAAAGCCATTTTGAAGGCAAATCTCGGACTAACACCAACCAACAACGGCGATATGATTCGTATCTCTGTGCCTCCTTTGACCGAAGAACGCAGAAAATCTCTTGTCAAAGAAGTCAAAAGTGAAGGCGAAAATACAAAAGTTGTCATCAGAAATCAGCGAAGAGATGCCTTAGAGGAACTCAAAAAATTGAAAAAAAACGGAGTAGCCGAAGACGCAATTAAAGATGCGGAAGGGAAAATCCAAAAAATCACCGATGACTTTATCGCAAAAATCGACAAAGCCGTAGAAGCAAAGGAAAAGGAAATTTTAACCGTTTAATCTCTCTTTTAAGAAAACTCTCTCAAAAACGAAAAATTTTTTCGAGAGAGTTTTTTTCTATTCGTAAAAATTATTTTTCGTAAAAAAATTTAAACGCAATGAAAAAAAGTTCCATTCTCATATTTACAGGACTTTTGTGTTTGGGGACAATTTTTATCTTCTCGTGCAAACCAAAAGAAAAATTAATTGCTGTTGATTTCAAAGATTCCGAAATCAAGGTGAAAAAAGGTGAAATTTTAAAAATCGAGTTAAAAGCAAATCCCACAACGGGCTATCAATGGCAAATTGACTCAACGGCAGACAAAAAACTCACCGAATTTCAAGGCAGCGAATATAAACCCGACAAGACAGACAACAAAATGATGGGCAGCGGCGGAAAAGAAACTTTCAAATTTAAAACCATCGCAAAGGGAAAAAGTGTTTTAAAATTTAAGTACGTTCGTCCCGCAGAACCACAAAAAGTACAAGACGCAAAAATTTTCAAAATTAATGTTGAATAATTTTTTGAATCTGTTAGTTTTTAAAAAAACTGACAGATTTTTTTTGAGAAAAATAAAAAACCCTTCGAAAAATGTTTCTCGAAGGGTAAAAATCACAACAAAATGAAAAAATTTTTAATTCAAAACAAAAATAATTGGAGCGGTATACCAAACGTTGACAGGCTGTCCGCGTTGTTTACCAGGTTTCCATTTGGGCATCGCCTTAATCACGCGAATTGCCTCTGCCTCAAGTAAATCATCCACTTTTCGAACAATGCTTATCTGGTCAATACTGCCGTCAGAGGTAACAACAAAACGGACATAGACCTTTCCTTGAATGCCATTCTCGCGAGCAGCAGGCGGATATTGGATGTTCTGAGCAATAAATTTGTGCAATTCCCCAGCACCGCCAGGAAATTCGGGCATCTCTTCAACAATCATAAATGCCTCTTGCTTCTTTTCCTCGACAACAACTTCTTGTTTCTCCTCTTGTTTTACAACAGTAATTTTTGCTGTGTCCAAATTTTCATTAGAAACTTGATTTTTGAGGTCATCGACAGTTCCTAAATCGACTTTGTTGCCTTCCTCTACCGAGTCAACAACAACAGGTGCAGTAAATTTCACTTGTTCAATTGCTGGAGGCGGTGGAGGAGGCGGTGGAGGAGGCGGAGCGTCTTCATCGGGCTTCTGAATATCAATAAGTTCAATTTTGACATCCTTTGTGTCTTCTTTTGTTCTTCCTGCTGCACTGCTATAATAAATAAACGGTCCAACAGTAGCGATTAAAAGAAAGATTATGCCGATAGTCATAGCCTTATTTAGACGTTTTTTGTAAGTTTTTCGAAGAAAATATGCTCCATATTCTCTGTTACGATGCTCAAAAACCACCTCTTCAAATGGAAGTTGTCGAAGTTCATTCTCGTTGATTTCCATAATTGTAAAAATTTTAAAGGTTTATTTTGCTTCTTTGAGAAATTTCTTTTCAACGGGAGTTAAATCCACAATTGCATAACGAGAAATACAAGTTATTGCCATCTCGTCAATAATATCAACGATATTGCCATATTTTGCATTTTCATCTGCTTTAATCAAAACAATTGGCCCCTTGTCATCCAATTTATTCAAGCGTTTAATTTTGAAATTGACAAAATCTTGAGGTTTATATTCCCTGATTTTTGCTTTTGCTTCGATAGCTTTTTGAGTTTCTCTCTTTACCGAATCATCAAAATACTTGAAATCAGGGTCATCTTTAATTTTGCCTTCGAGAGCTTTTTTTCTTATGTCTTCAATCTGAGTGAACAAATCTTTGTTACTCTCAAGCAAAACTTTGCGAATACCGTCCTTGCTATAATCAGTTTTTAACAAAGGAGGATAGGGCTCTTTTTCCATCATTCCGCGATACCAATAAACTTTATTGTCTCCTGAAATAAGAATGTTGATAGTACGAGACTTCGGAATTTGTACACCTTTATTTTTTTTGTTAGCCGTGTCTGTGTTCTTTTCAGGCAATACAATTTCCATCACCTTCGGTTTGCTGAATGCTGTTGTCAACATAAAAAATGTAATCAATAGACACGCAAGGTCTACCATTGGAGTCATATCAATATGGGTGGAATGTTTCTTTGCTCGTTTCTTTCCTCCACCCTTATGACCTTTATCCCCTTCAATAATTTCAGCCATATTTCACTTCTCCTTATTTGTTTTCTAATTTAACTTCCTCTTTCATCAAGTTGGTCGTTAAATTAAATTTGTTAATTTTATTTTCCTGCAAAATGTCGAATATTTTCTTTGCAAGTTTGTAATCGCAGTTCTTGTCGCCGCGAATAGCTGCCTCGGCTTGTTGATTAATAACACGAGCGTAACGTATCCAAAGAGCCAATTCGTTGTTGGCAGAGTCCATAGGAATTCCTGTCTCCATAGCGGTTTTCTCTTTTGCGTCTTTCTCGTGTAACCAACGTTTAAAATTTTTAAACGGAACGCCGAAAGAGGCTAAACCCTCGAATTTTTTTATCTCTTCTTTGGAAAAAGTCGTATTATGACGTTTTGCCATTTCTTCCAACACTTTTTTTCTTACGTGCATTCCCGAATCGCTGCCATTGTCAACATTGAAAAATACGCGATTCGCACTGTCAATAGCAACCGTAATCAAATTATTGTCGGGTGACTGCTTCTCGGAAACCGAATTCGGTGTATCAACAACTGCCGATTCCTGAGGACGGAATGTTGTCGTCAACATAAAAAACGTCAACAATAACATAAATAAGTCCACCATCGGCGTCATATCGATGTGAGGTGATCCTTTTGCCATACTTCTTAAAATTTTTTTGCGTTTATAAATGTTTAAATTGGGCAAGAGACTTTTTTTATTGTCTCTTGCTCTACGCAATTTATTTCAACGAAGCAGCAAAAGTTTGAGACAAACTAAATCCTGCTTCATCAATACGGTAAGTCATTGCGTCGATTTTTGCAGAAAAATAGTTATACATAATAATCGCAACTGTTGAACCTGAAATACCGAAAGCCGTATTGATAAGTGCCTCAGAGATACCTGTTGCCAATGCCAATGCGTCAGGCGCACCTGCTGTTGCCAAGGCCGAGAACGCTTTAATCATACCAAGAACGGTTCCGATAAGACCGATTAACACGCTGATAGACGCTAATGTCGAAAGAATTACTAAATTGCGAGATAACATCGGTAATTCTAACGATTTTGCCTCTTCCAATTCTTTTTGAAATGCCAACACTTTTTGGTCGTTTTCCAATGTTTTGTCCTCGTGAAGTTCTTTGAAACGTTTAAAACCTGCTTTCATTACGTTTGCTAACGAACCACGTTGTTTGTTGCAAGCCTCTTCAGCCTCAGAAACTTGGTTATTTACCAAAAAGTTCTGCAATTTTCTTACGAAAAGAGTTAAATTGCCTTTACCTGAAGCCATTGTCAAAGACCACATACGTTCAATACAGAAAACTATGACCACTAAAACGCAAGTCATCAACAAAGGTACAATGAAACCGCCTTTGTAAATCATTGCCAAATAATTACCAGGTATTGGGTGTCCATCAGGATTTCCGCCTTCGAAGTTCTTCGGATTTCCCATTACCTTGAAGAAAATAATAAACGCAACAACGAGCGCTATTAAAATTGCAAAAGTGGCAAACCAACCACCAATCTTGTCGCCTAACGACACTTTTGCTTTGGGAGTTACTGATTGTGTACTCATCGCTTGAATAGTTTAATTTTAAAATGATTAAAAAACTTGTTTTATGTTACAAAAATAATTATTTTTTTATTTTTTAACAATTTTTTTTCACTTTTTTTTCATTTTTAGATTTTTTTTTTTTATCTCTTTGATTTTCAAACGTTTATAAACGCAAAAATTAGTTTTAAATTCTCATTTTTTTCAAAATTCTATATAAAAAGAGATTTTTTCACTCTTTTTTTCGTTAAATTTTTATAAAAAATGTTTATTTCTCTAAATTATTGATTAAAAATTTCGAAAATTTTTGTTTTTTCAACGCATCAAAGTTACAAAATTTTCTGCAAGAAAAAAAATTCTCACAGAAAATTTCATAAAAAATTTTTTTCATCCGCCGCTAATCAAGTGAATAACATCAACCTTGTCGCCCTCTTGAATAAAAGTCGAGGAGTAATCAAGTTTTTTTACTAATTTATTGTTCACTTTTATCACCAACATTTTAAAAGTAAACTTTTGTTTCTCTAAAAGTTCTGAAATTGACAAAATTTTGCCTGTCTCAATTTCTGTTGGACGATTATTTAACGTAATTTTCATAAAAATTTGAGTTTAAAATTGTTTAATTCTGTCAGATTTTTCGATATCTGACAGAATTGTTTGCTAAAAACCAACTTTTTTTGTCGTTAAAGTTAACCCAAAATCGTTTTTCGTTTTGTTATAAATCTCGGCGAGCGTCATTGGTTTCTGAATTTTTTCGTCATAACCCAATTTTTCAGAAATCATTTGTGCCTTGTGAATGTCCAATTCTCGAAATTCGTATCTCGCAACTAATCTGCCTTTTCGCAAAATTGCTTGGTCGATTTGTCGAAGTTCTGCGTTGAAAGTGCAAATTAATTTCAAAGATAACGCATCGGAGAGTAAACCGTCACCCAAGTTTAACAAATTTACTAAGGCATTGTTGCTTCCTGCGCCAAGCGCGCGTGGCATTAAAATGTCTTCGCAATCTTCAAGCACCAAAATGCTGTCTTTGTACTTCGAGATAAACGGCACAAAACTCGGAGCGCTGAGTGCTTCCATTAAATTGATGGGCAGAAAAATAAACCGTTTATTGATTTGACTCATCAAATATCGAATGTACGTAGTTTTTCCTGTGCCATATTTTCCGTGCAAAAGAACGATTCCGTTTTTTTTGCTGTCCTTGAGAAAGGAAGTAATGACGCTGTCTACGGCGAAAAAATCGTCATTATAATTTTCGTGCAAGTCAAGTTTTATACGTTTTAACTCGAATCTTCGGAATTCAAAACCATATTCGCTGTGATTTGAGGCTGAAACCATATAAAATTTGCAATTATGTTTTTTCTTCTTTTGTGCTGCGTCAATGTGTTTGACCACCTCGTTTATCTCGGTTCGCGAAATATCTTTTGCGTACCAAATTACCACTTTATAATCGTAAATCTCAAGTAAAATTTTTTCCTTGATTTTTAGGACATAATTTGAACTCGTATAATCTATTTTCTGCAAACTTCGATTTTTCGAACTCTCTTCTTTTAAAACAAAATCCGATTCCGACAGATGATATTTTTGCACTATTTCTTGCAAAAAAGTTTCCATATCAATATTCGCATAAACCGAATACGAAAACGCAACCTCGCCGTAGAGAAACATAAAAAATTTGCCCGTATGAAACGATAATTCGAAATTCGCAAAAACGTCGTCTGACTTAATAGTCTTCATTTCGTTCATAAATTTACTTTTTTTGAATATTTTGAGTATGAAAAAAAAATTTTTTTATTTTGGGGCAAAATTAAAAAAATTTGAGAAAAAATTTATATTTTTGTGCGGAAAATTTTAATTTTTTTTCTTTTATGGCAGAAAATCTCGAAAACAAAAATGAAAATTCACTTTCTCTTGTTATTAAACAAAATCAAAAAGAGGAAGATGACCGACCAACAAATTATTCAGGGACTCTTTCTTTTACAGAAAAGAGTGATAATCAAGCAGTTACAACGTCAGAAATTACGCATGATGAAGTTGCGTTTCTCTTAATTCAATACACAGATGATGAAATTTTTGAACGAATCAAAAAGAATGAATATTTGAAATTGCCTTATGTAGATTCGTCTGTTTCGAACCAAGAATGGCTTACAAAAGCGTTAAAGACAATTTTATCTCACGAGGATATTAAAAAATTGGGTGAAAAACTTCGAAAACAGTCGGGGCAAACGCAAAATTTTTCGTCTCAAACAACGCAAAATGACAAAGAAATTCTTATTTCGCAACTACAAAATTCGTTAGACGAGGCAACATCGCAAAAAAACGCTGCTGAGCGAAGGTTAAAAAATGTTATTTCAGTTGAAACTTATGTTGACAAATTTTTCACAGAAAATCCTGAAACAGCCGATTCGAAGCGTTTAGTGCTTCTTTTAAAAGATGCCATAGACAGCGATAACAGAGAAGTTCCTCATTTTTTGATGCAACTAGGGAAAGGTTGGTTTTATGTAAAAGGTGTTTTAAGTTTGTCTTTCGAAAATGAAATTGAAAAAATGGAGAAAGTACATTCTGCACTCTCGTTTTTGTTAAAATGTATATCAGAAATTTCTATTACCGAGCGACGCGATGCGTTAAATTGTATTGCGAGAATTGTTTCGGAAAGTTTTAAAGGTTATTCGTTTGTTTCGCCGGAGCAAAATTTGCAACTCGACCCAATGATTCACGATGCGGCAGGCAAAGGAAGTGGAATGGTGAAAGAAGGAATTACGTTTGCGGTTATTCGCAAAGAATCGAAGCAGCCCGTCAAATATGCAGAAATCGTTATTGCGTAAAAGGTTTAGCGTTGCAATTTCATCACAAAAAATGTTGATGAAATTGCTTTTTATTATTTTTTTCATAAAAACTGATAATTTTTTTTACTTTGTAAATTTGTTATAGATTTGCAAAGTAATTTTTTTCTGTATTTTGTTTAATCTTCTCACTCAAATCAATGAAAAATAAGAATTTAATGCTTTATCTTGCCCTCGTTTTCTCCATGATGTTTTGGGGCATTTCGTTTATTTGGACAAAAATGGCTTTCGAATTTTACAAGCCGATGACAATTATTTTTTTTCGTTTAATTATCTCTTCGATTTTTTTGCACGGAATAAATATTTTCCTCAAAAAATTGAAAACAATTGAGAAAAAAGATTATAAATGGTTTGTTCTTTTGTCTTTTCTGCAACCGTTTTTGTATTTCATCGGCGAGAGCAACGCCCTGCTGTTTGTTTCCTCAACCGTTGCATCGGTTTTAATCTCGCTGATTCCGCTTTTCACCCCCTTTGTGGGATATTATTTTTTCAAAGAAAAAGTAACTCTGATGAATGTTGTGGGAATTTTTATCTCAATAACAGGCGTAATTATGGTTACTTTGAACAATGATTTCTCTTTCTCGGTACGAATCGAAGGAATTTTGCTGCTAACATTGTCGATTTTTACCTCGCTTGCCTACTCGGTAATGTTGATTAAACTTGCCAATAAATACGATGTTTACACGGTTATCACTAAACAAAACACCATAGGAATTCTTTGGTTTCTGCCTATTTTTTTGATTTTCGATATAAACGATTTTATGAACGTTGGTTTTCACCTAAAACCCTTTATTTCGATTATTGAACTCGCAATTTTACCCTCTTCGTTGGCATATATTCTCTATACTTATGGAATGCAACAAATTGGAATCACAAAAGCAAACACGCTTGTCAATACGATTCCTGTTTTTACAGCAGTTTTTGCGTATTTCCTTTTGGGAGAAACAATTACGAAATTGAATATCATTGGAATAATGTTGGCAATTGTCGGAGTATTTTTCTCGCAAATGAATCACGGTTTTTTTGCCCGCATTAAACTTTTCTTTTTTCGAATCAATAACAATTAAGTTTTTAAATTGATAAAACTTTGTTTTGAGAAATTTAATTTTTCACAAAAAATCGTTACTTTTTTGTGAAAAATTTGGGTATTGCTAATGAAATAGTGTGATTATTTTTAGAGAAAAACGAAATATTTTTACTAAAAAAGCACGTATTTTTACGCAATTTTTTGTTAATTTTTCTTAATTTTTTGTGTAAAAAGTTAATTT
>DYQK01000130.1 GCA_020719385.1 Rikenella microfusus
TAATCATCATTCACAAAATACAAAAAGGGACTTATTGAAAGTCCCTTTTTGTTTTATTTTTTTGGAAAATAAAATTCCTCCAACAATGTTGTTCGCTGCCAAGGAACTTGTTGATTATTCGATTTTTGCAAAACAGAATTATTAATTTTTTTAAAAAGTTCAGTCAAACTTATTCCTTCGTTTTTCAAATTCTCTATAAAAGTTTTTGTAAACAAAGAAATTTCTGCATTATTTTCTGTTATTGCAAAAGTATTTGGCGAGGCTGAATAAGTTATAAAAAAATTTGCAGGCACAGAAGCTGCTGTTAAACCCTTTGCATTCGGATTTTTCAAATTTTTATTAAAAGAATGAGGCGAGAAACAATCTAAAATCAAAATGTTGGTTAAAGAATTTGAAAATTCCATTTCTCCAATCATTCTATTGAGATTTATTGCTGAAGTGTCCATTTTTTCCTCACCGTTAAACGAAAAATTTGCAGGTAAAAGATAATTTTCCTCGTTAACTTGCATCGAATAACCTGAAAAATAACATAAACCAGCCGTTTTTGTTTCTGAAAGTTTTTTTGCAAAGTCAGAAATAGCATTTTTCATTTCAGAAAAAGTTAAATCAGTGAGCAATGTTACCTCAAAACCAAATTTTTTCAATTCAGAAGAAACCGTCTTCGCAGACATTGCCCCATAACTTAGATATTCGCTATATTTAGAATTGCCAATTATCAACGCAAGAGGTTTATTTTTAGAGATTGGTTTGTAAAAAATCGTTTTCAAAGAGGAGGAGAAAGTGCCGTTAGTCGATTTTACATCAATTTTTAACGTATTTTTCCCTTTTATCAAAGAAATATTTTTTTCCAAGAAATATTCGCAGGTCTGAGTTGTTGAAATTCCAATGGGCAAAGTCGAGATTTGTAATTTATCATTGACAAAAATTTCTATACTTTTCAACTCGTTTTCCGCAGAAATACACGCTCTCGCAGTGTAAATCAGATGATTTGAGATAGTATCAATTTTGCTGCTCCATTGAATTGACGGATTTTTCTTCGAAATAATTTTTTGCTCCACAAAAACTCCTTTTTTCCAAAAACCAACATTTTGCACATTTCGATTTTTAAACGAAATTCCTGCACCGCTTGGCTGTCCGTCTAAGAATTTTCCGATAAAAAGTTCGTCAGAGGCTTCTGTTTTCAAAATTCCCCAACCGTTAAAGGTATTTTTTCGAAATTCGCCTGCAAAAAAATTTCCGTTCAAAAGTTGTTGAATGCCCCATGAATCAAATTCTCCTTCTTTGAAATGCCCAAAATAAATTTCTGTGCTGTCGAGAGTTTGTCGTCCTTCGCCGTTTTGGCAATCTCCTTCGGCACAAAAAATCGCAACATTCGGGATTCCTGCAAATTGTCCGTTTTTCCAAATTCCTGTTTGTGTGATTCCTGAAGGGCTGAATAAAGTGCCTTTTCCGTTTGGTTGGTCGTTTTGCCATTGCCCGATGTATTTGTTTTTGTTTGCAAAAATCATTGTTCCGAATCCTGATTTTTTGCCGTTGAGAAAATTTCCTGAATAAATATCGCCGTTTTGATAGCGAAAAATTCCGTTTCCATTTTCGCAATTTCCCGAAATACAGCCAAATCGATTTGCTTGCGAGCCAACAAATTTGTCTTTTTCCCATATTCCTGTTTTTGCTGTTCCGTCAGGATAAATTAATGTTCCGAGTCCATTTCGTTGATTTTCAAACCATTCGCCTTCGTAAATTGCTCCGTTGGAATAAATTTGTGTTCCCTGACCGTTTCGAAATTTATTTTTCCAATTTCCTGAATATTTTTCTCCTTGTTTTGAGATAAAAATTCCGAAGAGATTTTCACAATTTCCAGAAACGCAACCTGTTGCATTGACAATTTTTCCTGTAAATTTTCCATTTTGCCAAGTTCCGAAGTCGTAGGTTGAGTCGGCATAAAAATACGCACCGATTCCGTGCTGTTTGTCTTCGAACCATTCGCCGATGTAAACGTCTCCATTATTCCAAGATAAAATTCCATAACCGTTTCGTTTTCCGTGAAGGAATTCGCCGATAAATTTGCTGCCATCGTTGTAGGAATAAATTCCGTATCCGTTTTTTTTGCCCTCTTTCCACTCGCCTGCGTATTGGTCGTTGTCTGTCCAAGAGTAAATTCCCTTCCCGTTGTCGCAATTTCCGAAGAGACAACCCTCGTTGACCGATGACCCAACAAATTCGTCATTGTCCCAAAAACCTTTTTGTTGCGTTCCGTTGGCACTAAAAAACATACCGTTGCCGTTTCGTTTGCCCTCAAACCATTCGCCTTCGTATCTGTCGCCGTTGCTCCAGTAATATGTGCCTTTTCCTGAAGGTTTGCCGTCTTTCCATTGACCGATATATTTTTCGAAAGGTTTTTTCGAATCTGCATCCCAAAAATATGTGCCGAAACCGTTTTGACAATTTCCCGAAATGCAGCCTGTTTGTGATTTCGCAGCTGCGAAAAATGAAAGAAAAACAAAGCAGAGAAATATTTTTTTCATATTTAAAAAATGTTTAGAAAATTAAATTTTTCGATGACAAAAGTAATGTATTGTATATTTTTTCCAAATTAATTTTCAAATTTTTAGAAAAAAATATTAAAAAAACAAAAACGTTACCTCTTTTTACAAGATGACAACCCTTTTTTCTGAAAATATTCATTCAAATTAAAATTTAAAATAAGTTACTTGCTTTTCAATTTCGATTTTTTGAAAATAAAAAATCAATTTTCTCACTAATTTTAAAAATAATTCGTATCTTTGCTGCGTTTTATATGAAAAAGGTAAATTAAAATCTTACGGTTATGAAACGTTTTTTTATTTTTTTGTTGCTTGTTTGCTGTTTCTCTATATCTTTTGCACAAGAGGAAGATAATTCTTCTCATTTTTACAGCGGACAAGAAGTTGCGGGGCGTTGGACCAAGTCTAACAGCCCTTACACAATTTCAGGCGAGGTAAAAGTTCCTTATGGAAAAACTTTGACTATCGAAGCTGGTGTTGTTGTGCGTTTAAAAACTGGTTCTGGTAGTTACTCTAAAAGTTTAAACTCAGGTTTATTACGAGTAAAAGGAAAACTTATCGCCGAGGGAACACCCAATGACTGGATAACTTTCACAAGAGATGGTTATTCAGGAAATTGGGGGATTATTTATTTTGATAATACTCAAAAAGATAATTCTATGAAATTTTGTCGAGTCGAATACGGTCAATCTATGTGGGGACTCGACGGTTTTAACGCAATAGGCGCCGTGGCAGGTTACAAGGCAAAAATCAATATCGAAAATTGTATTTTCTTTGAAAACCAAACTAACGGTATCGTTTTAGAAGGAAGCGGTTGTGTGGCAGATATTAATCATTGTATTTTTGTAAAAACACCTAATGCCGCTGGAGTCAGTGCCTGGGACGGAGCAGTTGCGAATGTTGTGAATTCGATTTTTTGGAAAAATTCGTATGCGTTTTATGTTTCAGGAACTTATTCGAAAATTAATGTTTCGTACTCAAACATTCAAGGAACACAAAGTTCCAACAACAAAACAGGAGTCGTAGATTTGGGCAACAACATTTATGACACCGACCCAGGTTTTTCAAGCGAGTCAACATTTACATTAGGGTATAGTTCTTCTTGCAAAGGTCGGGGAAAATATGGCGAGGACATCGGAATTTTAAGAAGCGGAAACGCAGTTTCGCAACGAAATAATTCCTCAAATTACAAAACGCGAGGCGATTTTTACAGCAATTCATCTTACGGTGATTATGTGAAATCTACTTTGCAAAACGGAATGCGAGTCAGAGCCATCGCAAATTGCGGACAAAAACCTTCGGTTACTACAGGAATGGAAGGCACTTATTATTCCAATTCTAATTCGACTAATCCGCCGTGCTTGGTTGTTTGGAATAGTTACATCGGTGCAGACGTGAAAAAATTGCCCTACGGTTTTCCAAGCGACAAGAAAAATTATGCGTTCTATGTGAAATGGGAAAATATCGAGATAATTGGAGAAGGACAAGCAACGCAAGTGGTTGAAAACAATTATCAAAATACAGGTAATTTAACCGTAAAAAAGTTTAAAACTTTTTCGAATTATACCGAAGGCGTTTATAATGTTAAATTTTCACCTCAAAACACTTATTTCGCTTTAACAGTTTCTGACGGAACGGCTGAAGTTTACAAATTGGGAAGTATTCTCACGCGGACTCAATATTACAAAAAACGTTCAAGCGGCAACGGCGGTGGTTGTGCAGCATTCTCGTATGACGAAAAATTTTACGCACTCGGCAGATATAATAATGCTTCGAGTATAGGAATTTTGTCAACACCCGATTTCAAAGAAGTACAAATTCTCACCGACCATACAGCAATGGTTGAGGAAATTGCGTTTAGCCCTGATAATCAATTTCTTGCTACTTCTGCGCGCGACGATAAAGTCATTATTTACCGCAGAAATTACGGCAAATATGAGAAAATTCAAACACTTTCGTTCACAGCAGATGTCAATACGATAACGTTTAGTTCGAACAGCACTTTTCTTGCCTGCGGAAGTGACGAGAAAACAGCAAAAATTTTCAAACTCAGCGGCAGTTCATTTTACTTGGACAAAACTCTCACGGGACACGAAGGTGCTGTTAAAAGTGTTGTGTTTTCTCCGAATCACCAATATTTTGCGACAAGTAGCGAAGATAAAACAATTAAAATTTGGAAAATCTCGTCTTACGGCGATTTTACTTTGCAACAAACGCTTCGAGACTTCTCGCAAGGAGTACGCGGACTTGCGTTTAGCCCCGATAATCAATATCTCGCAGGAGGAAGTTATGATAAAACTTTGCGAATTTGGAAAACAGGAAGTAATTTTTCTCTCGTAAAAACCATCAACGAACATTCTGGGTCGGTTTATTTTGTTGATTTTAGCAATGACGGAAAATATCTTGCCTCAGCAAGTGCCGATAAATATGGAATTCTTTGGGAAGTAAATTGTGGTGCTTCAACAGGAAATTTCAACACTCAAGTTGCAGATAATCCGCCCAAAAAAGAAGAAACACGCAGAGAGGAACCCAAAAAAGAACAGCGTTTAGATGTGCAAAAATTCCCTGCCAATTTGCAAATTAAAAACTTAAAATTCTCTGAACCTTCGGGCAATCAAGGACTTGACGAAAATGAAACAGGTTACATCGAATTTGACCTCGCAAATTCGGGACTCGGCGAGGCAACAGGAATTGAAGTTAAACTTTCGTCTTTGACTTCGAACAAAGGTTTGTCTTATCAAACGACAACAACATATTCTCGTTTAGACAAAAAAAGCGAAACGAAAATTAAAATCCCAATTACCGCCTTGGCAGGTGTTCAATCTTTGTCTCGTCAGTTTCGTATTTTGGTTACCGAGCAACGCGGTTTTGATGCCGACCCCGCAGTAGTAACTTTCGAAACACAGGAATTGTTACCTCCCGATTTGCAATCGAAGCAAATTTATATCGATGACCGCGAGGACAAAGAAGGTGAAGGTTACTCGCAGGGAAACGGAAACTCTGTCATTGAACCCAATGAAAGTGTTGAAGTTACCGCTTATGTTCAGAATTTTGGAAGTGGAAAAGCAGAAGGTGTGAAAGTAAAAATTATTCTTAGCTCAGCGAATCAAAATATTACTTGTCCCGACAACGGGAAAATTGTTGAGTTAGGTGATATTGAGTCAGGTGATTATAAAAAAGTTGAGTTTTATTTTTACACTTCACGCCGTTATAACGAAAAAGAGATTCCGCTTTCCATCGAAGTAACCGAAAAAACAGGTAGATTTTCGAAAAATATTCCTTTGGGGTTAAAACTTAGTGAACGCTCAGCAAATGTTGTCGAGGTAAATGTGAAAAAAATCGAGACAAAAAAGAACACAGAAATTAAAAAAATCGATGAAATTCGACAACTTTCCGATGTTGACAAAGATTTGCCCAAAACTTCTAATGACGGCTCGAATACCTTAGCAATTATTATCGGTATTGAACAATATAAAAATGCTCCTAACGCAAATTACGCCGACAGAGACGCACAAACTTTTTATCAATACGCAAAAACGGTGTTCAATATTCCTGAAGCGAATATTTTTTATTGCATAAACGAAAGTGCGACAAAAGGTGAATTTGACAAATTGTTCGGTGCAGATGGATGGATTTCACGCCGTATTACTCCGAATGTTACGAATGTTATTGTTTTTTATTCGGGACACGGAGCGCCCGACCCCAAAACGCAAAAAGGTTTTATTATCCCTCACGACGGAGACCCGAATTACCCCTCGACTAACGTTGCCCTCGACGATATTTACAAATCGCTTTCAGATTTGCAAGCAGGAAGTGTTACCGTTTTCTTAGATGCGTGTTTTTCAGGAACAGGTAGAGCAAATGATATGCTTGTTTCAGGAACAAAAGCACAGATTCGCATCAACATTGCCGCTTTAACTTCAAAATTAACTATCTTTTCCTCCTCATCAGGAACAGAATACAGCAATGCTTTCGACAGAGAACGCCACGGACTTTTCACTTACTTTTTGTTAAAAGGGTTAAAAGGAAACGCAAAAGGAAACGACAAGATGTTGTCTATCAACGAGTTATTTCAATATATCTCGACAGATTTGCAAAAAGAAGCAAGAATTCTTGGCAAAACGCAAACACCAACATTACAGGCAGAGGACAAAGAAAAAACCATTTTAACTTATTAACCATTTTTCATTATGGAGATAAATTTTTATCTCCATAATTTTTTGTTTAAAAATTTTTTTTCGAGAAAAAGTTTTTTTTTCACAAAAAAAGTTTACTTTTGTCTCGAAATTTACTTTTAAAATTTGTTTTTTTTGAAATATGGAATATCCACAAAACTTTAAATTTACCAAAGACCACGAATGGATTCGTGTTGATGGAAACGTTGCTTATGTCGGAATTACTGACTATGCACAAGAACAATTAGGTGATATTGTTTTTATTGAAATCGAAACTCTCGGACAAACTCTCAGCGCAGAGCAAAAATTCGGAACTATCGAGGCAGTAAAAACCGTTTCTGACATGTACATGCCCATTTCAGGCGAAATTCTTGAGATAAATCAAGACATTATCTCATCACCTGAAAAAGTGAATCAAAACGCACACGAAAGTTGGATGGTAAAAGTTGAGATGTCAAATCCCGCTGAACTCAATAATTTACTCTCAAAAGATGCTTATTTAAAACTTATCGGAGCGTAATTTTTTTGTGAACGAGAAAAATTCTCCACATTTTTTTCAAAGTGGAGAATTTTTTTTTTATTTTTGTTTCAATAATTTCTTTGCCTCGTCAGGAGAGATTCGTTTTTCCCCTTGAAAACCAACAATATGCGCACTTTCGAAGCCTAAATTTTTTAAATCTGTCATTGCCGATTCGGCCTTGCCGTAATGAACAAATTTCCCAAAAGTGTAAACCGTAAAACCTTCGCCGTTTTCGAATTTATATAACTCATATTTTTTCGAAGTTCTTTTAATTTTTTTCTGCATTTCTTTAGAAATATCGGTGCGATATGCTCCGACTTGAACTCGAAAACAAACATCTTGCGAAGGAATCTCTGCTTTTTGCGTTTTAATTTTTGGCGTTTCGCTAACAAAAGTTTCTTGCTTTTTCCCATCTTTGAACAACAAAATAAACGCACCTTGAAAACCAAGATTTAACGCTTTTTCTCGTATTCGCTCGGCTTTCTTCTTGTTTTTACAATTCTCTGCAAAATATCGAAATAAACTGTCGTTAATCTTCTCGTAATAAATTGTTTCAAAATCTTCGAAATCTTTGTCAGTTTTGGGCAAACTAAAATTTCCTAATTGAACGGTATAAAATTTCTCCGAAGTTTTGCGAATTTCCTTGAAATTTTTAAACATTTCATCAGATTGTTTTTTCTCTTTCTTCGCAACATCCTCTTTTTTCGCTTTCTTCTCAACTTTTTTCGGTTTCACAGAATCAATTTTCGCACTTTTTTTCGCCGTATCGACATCAGATTTTGAACCAACAGCCGAAACCATTTTTAAATAAATTAAGTACGCAAATTCCTGTTTTTGCAACGCACTCAACTCCGACTCATTTGCTTCCATCAAAGAAATATATCTCTCGGAATTATAACTTTGATTTTTCGATTTTTTTATTTTTTCCTTAGCAGCGTTAAAATGTTGGTCAGCCTGAGTCTCGAAACTTTTTCCTTGCGACAACTCTTGAGAATTGGTTTTCGGGCGAAATTGGGGAAAATATTTGCGATAAATCGAATATTTCGTAGAATTTGACTCTAAATGCATATTGACGGCGGAAAGCAAAAGCGAAAAAGCGTCTTTTTCAACGTTAACGGCTTCGTTTCGCAATTTTTCTTTGCTCGTCTTGTCCGACTCAATAGCGGCAAGACTGTTTAAACTATCTATTTTGCGATACATTTGTCCGACTTTTTGCAAAACTTCATTTGCCTTCTCGTTGCGTTGCTTTTCGATTTGCCATTTTGTCCAATCTTCTTTTGCCAAATTCAACTTCGGAATGATAGAATCTTCTTTTGACTCGTAAAAAATCGAGTAATTTCTCGTATCAACAACTTGCGGCGGCGTAGGATTTTGATTTTGCGGCGGAACAACAACAGGATTTGTGTCCTCATCGGGAGATTCATTCGGAGTAATAACGACATCGGGCGGCGTAGAATTTTGCGGCGGAGCAGTAATCGAAATTTCTGCATCGTACATATAAACGCCCATCGCTTTTTCCTGCAACGCAAACGCTCGTTGTTGCAATTTATCGCCCTGTTTCAAAAAATTATGTTGGTCGGACTCGGATTTTGCCGTATCAGATTCCTCGTATTTTTTAGCCGCTTCGATGTGAAATGTTCGTGCCGAATCCTCTAATTTTTGCCCAAAAGTTAATCTCTCGCTTCCATCGCGAAGTCGATTTAAGTCAAGTGCCTTGAGATAAACCGTCAGACGAATGTTATTTGACTGCCAATAACGCGTATGTGCATCAATTCCGAGTAAATCGGCTTTTTTTTGAATTTTTGCAATTTTTTTCTCGGCTGCTTTTTTCACTTTCTCGTCTTTTGTTTCTTTTGCCATGCGTTGAAAATTTTCAGTTTCGCGAAGTTGCAAATTCATTTCTTCTATTTTATCATCGCCTTTTTTTCGAATTTTCTGCATTTTTTTCAACGCTTTCAAATCTTCCTCGGTGAAAAGCAGTTTAAAATAAGATTTTTCCTGAAATTCCGTATATGTTTTGGGAGTTTCATACGTTTTTTTTGAAGAGGAACAAGATAAAAAAAATAAAAATGTTCCAATAAGGAAAATGTATTTCATAAAAATTTGTCGATTTGGGGTGATTCTTGAGAAAATCTCAACCGCAAAGATACATTTTTTTTTGAAAAATATACTTTTTTCGAAAAAATTTATTTTCTCAATGTTAATAACTTTGGAAAAATTGTTAATAACT
>DYQK01000237.1 GCA_020719385.1 Rikenella microfusus
GTTGTGCATTGGTCTCAAAATGGAAGGAAATTTAGTATTGTCTTTGTAGTTCTTTGAAAATCAATGAATTATGTGTGTTTTTAGAACGGAAAAAATGCGGTAAATTTTCGAAAAATTGAAAAAAAATTCGTCTTTTCGCAATCCTACCGCACAATTTACCTCTTTTTTCAACGAAATTCATTGATAATCAACGAGTTTAGTCGAGAAAATTTATTAAAATTCCCCTATTTTTAGTCCTTTCCACAATAAGGTTACAGAAAATTCTGTATACCGTAGACTTTATAGTCTCTAAGTCTACTTTTGGTAGACTTTTGATAAAGTTTCCATCGTAAAAAATGGAAACTTTATTCTTTTCTGTCTCAAAAAACTTGAACTTTATTTTTCTGTGTTGGTTTTGGTTTCTCTTTTTTCTTGCCAAAAAAATGCACTATTTCATTATATTGTTTGTCCAATATAGTCAAAATGCTCACTTTTCCGCCTTTTGGTGTTTCCTGTTGCGTCACTTTTTCGAAATTCTGAATCGTTTTTTTGCTTTTTACATTTCGAATGTAAACAGAATATTGCCACATCACAAAACCTTCTTTTTTCAGTAAATTTCGAAACAAATTTGCCTCTCTTCGTTGTTTTTTCGTTTTTACGGGCAAATCAAACAAAATAATTATCCACATGTTATTTCAAAATTGGTAAGACAATTTTTTTCAATTCTCGTTTGTAACACTTTACTAATGAAGCAGTTGTCGTTGTAATTGCGTCAATTAAAGTTCGTTGTTTGTTTTTTATCGAAACTTTTTCATACAAAAATTGTAAGATTTCGATTTTCGTGTTTTTGTCAATTTCTGTGTAATTTGTGTGAGTTTTTTGCAATATTTCACAAATTTTTTTATCCACAAAAGGTCGAAACGCTTCCATAATATCGTCTGCGAGACAAAAAAAATCGTATTTATTGTGATGAAAAATTCCCAAAGCAGGCAACAATCCCGATGCGACTAAGGCTCGTGCCGTTGCTGCTCGCAAAACCGTATAACCGTAATTCAGCAAATTATTGGGGAAAATTCCTTTTCTTTCTCTCAGAAAATTGGGAATATCGAAAATATGTTGCCAATAAAATCGACTTGCTTGTGCTTCTTTGTTTGTTTTATCGCCTGTTTTAACTTCCTTAGCACAATTTAACAAATATTCACCATTTTTATGAAAAAATTTTAGCAACGCTGCTTGATTTTTAATTTTTGTCTCAACAATTTGTTTCCACAACTGTTTTTTTAACGCTTCAGAAATTTTTATTTGTATTGCAAAAGTTTGTGTTTGCGTAGAATTTCCCTGCAAATTCACCAAAAAACCTGTCGGCAAATGTTTATAATTGCAAAAAATAACTGCGGCATTATAAAAAGTAAGTCGTTCTATTGCGGCTTGCGTGAAAGTAATTTGTCTGTTGTCGAGAATAATTATTCCGATGTCGTTGATTGGAATAATTTGTTTTTGTTCATCTTTTTTTTTCGATTCAACAATTAATTGCTGATTTTTTGTACTCAAATGATACGGATTTTCGAAAAATAAAACTTGTTTACTCATATTTTTGAGTTTTTTTTTGTAAAAATATAAAATTTTCGAAAAAAACGAAAAATTTTTGCGAAAAATTTTTTTATTCCGAAATAATGTTTACTTTTGCTGCAGAAAAAATTGAAAAAAAACATTGTTGAGACCAATGCATTTTTAATTTTTTGAGACTTTTCGTTGTGCATTGACTGGTTTAATATTAGAGACCTTTCCACAATAAGGTTACAGAAAATTCTGTATACCGTAGACTTTATAGTCTCTAAACCCACTTTTGGTGGGTTTTTTTAAAAAAAATTTACAAAAACTTTTTTACAAAATGGCAAAAATATTAGGCATTGATGTTGGGACCAATTCGCTTGGTTGGGCAGTT
>DYQK01000032.1 GCA_020719385.1 Rikenella microfusus
TAAAAAAGGACTTTTTGTTCTGAAACAAAACGGAAATATGGTAGATATTATCAATGATGACGATTTTGTTCTCAAAGAATGGGACAGCGATTATTAAAAAAAGTTTGTCAGGTTTAAAAAAATCTGACATTTTTTTGAGAAAAGCAACTATTTTTGAGAATTTTGTAAAAAATTTTTACTTTTGTGCTGCAAAATTAATATTATTTCATAAAAAATGCGAAATGCGAATTTTCTTTCCGTTGCAGTTGTTTTTGCAATTTTGTTGTTTGTAAATTTTTATGCTTTTAAAGCGATAAAAACTTTTATTTCAAATTCCGATAATCGTTTAAAACACACGGTTTACATAAGTTTTTGGGCAATTCCTGTTATCATTTTTTTGGGGTTAATTTGGTTTTTTCTCAATAGAGAAAGTTTCGATAAACCGCAAAATTTTTCGAAAATTTATTATCTGTCAGGATTTTTTATTTTGTTTTATTTGCCGCAATTTATTTTGGTAATTTTTCACTTGTCAGAGGATTTTTTGAAATTTTTAATTTATTTAATTGCGAAACCGTTTTCAGATTCGACTTTTTTCGCAAAATTTTCTGACAAAATTCAACACATTTTTCCATTAACAATTTTAGGTTTTGTGCTTTCTGCGTTGACTTTTTTGTCCATTTTATACGGCATTTTTATCGGCAGATTTAATTATGAAGTGAAAAAAATAGAGATTTCTTTTCCCAATTTGCCGCCTTCCTTCGATGGTTTTCAGGTGCTGCAAATTTCAGATTTTCACACAGGAAGTTGGTACGGTCACGAGGAAGAAATGAAAAAAGCAATTCGATATATCAACGAACAAAACGCAGATATTGTCGTTTTTACGGGAGATATGGTCAATAACACTGCATCAGAATTAGATTCTTTTATCCCAATTTTGCGAGAGATAAATGCAAAAATTGGGAAATATTCGATTCTCGGAAATCACGATTATGGCGATTATCACGAATGGAAAAATCAAAGCGAGAAGACAAAGAATTTGGAAAAATTAGCGAAAAATTATTCAGAAATGGGTTTTCGACTTTTGCGAGACGAGTCAGTCATTTTTTCGAATGATTCAGATAAAATTGTGTTGTTAGGTGTGGAAAATTGGGGCAGAAAACCGTTTCCGCAACGCGGCGATTTGGAAAAAGCAATGAAAAACACCGAAAATATTCCGTTTAAAATTTTGCTTTCTCACGACCCCTCGCATTGGGATTTCGAAATAAAAGAGAAAACTAACATCGACCTAACGCTTTCAGGGCATACTCACGCAATGCAACTTGCGATAAATCTCGGTTTTTGGAAATGGAGTCCTGTGAAATGGCTTTATCCGAAATGGCAAGGTTTATATCAAGAGGGAAAACAATTTTTGTATGTCAACACAGGAATTGGTTTTGTAGGAATTCCCGTTCGTGTTGGTTGCAGACCTGAAATTACCGTTTTTGAACTAAAACGAGAATAAATTTATGAAAAACGATTTCGAAAATAAAATTTTTAATATTGACTGCGTAGAGGGAATGAAAAATTTGCCTCCGCAGTCTGTTGACCTCGTTATTACCGACCCACCTTTTGGAATCGATTTTAAAGCAAAACGAGAAAATTATCATCGAAATTCTGCAAACGTTCTCGAAGGTTACACCGAAATCAAGGGGAAAGAATATTATCAATTTACTTTCGAATGGCTCAACGAAGTGAAAAGAATCTTGAAAAATAGCGGAAGTATGTATATTTTTTCAGGATGGAATTATCTCAAAGATATTTTAATTGCGTTGGACAAATTAAATTTTATTGTAGTGAATCATTTGATTTGGAAATATCAATTTGGTGTTGTTACGTCTCGAAAATTTGTTACCTCGCATTATCATTGTCTTTATGTTTGTCTGGATGATAAAAAACGAAAATTTTTTCCTTACGCAAGATTTTCGCAAGATTCGAAAAATAAAAAAGGAAGTGCGTTGCATTATTTGGACAAAGAAGACGTTTGGACAATTAATCGCGAATATTGGAGTGGCGACATCAAAACTCCGACAAAGTTGCCTGCCGAGATTATTAAGAAAATTCTTGCGTATTCAAGCGAAGAAAATGATTTGATTCTCGACCCATTTTTGGGTTCGGGACAAGTGGCTGTGGTTAGCAAAATGGAAAAACGAAAATATGTGGGTTTTGAAATTGCAAAGGAATATTTCGATTTTATTCTCGAAAGACTCGAAACCAATTCTTATCGCATAAAAAATCAGACAGAAATACAAAATTGTTTAGAAATTTAATGACACTTTTATGGAAAATATCGAAATTTGTAGAAATTTATTGTTGAAAATTTGTGAGTGCGGACAAAAAAATCCGAATCCGCCTCATATTCAAGATTTATTTCCGTTTAAACATTATTTTAACTCTGAAGGAAATTTAATTCAAGAGAAACTTTCTGAAATTGATGGACTTTGGACTCGCAGAGAAATTTTAACTCGATTTTTATTTCTGCAAGCCGTATTAGACCAAGGTCCCGATATTGTTGGCATTCGGCATCTTTTAAAAGATGTTACAAATGGCTTATATCTCAAAGAAATTCGCTTTTTGCATAAACCTCTTGATTTTTTTCGAGAATTAGGAATTTCTGTTGACGAAATTTTGCAAAAACACGAAAATATAAAGTTAACTCGAGCAGAAATTTGGGCAACAGAAAATAAATCTACCGCAGGAAGATATAATTTATTTATGGACAACTCAACGCAAGTTTTAGGTTATGCGATTTATCGTTGGGGTGTTCCGTTATCTGTGCCTTATCTTTTGGAAAAAGATTTTTCGAAAATCAATAAAATTTCAACCGAACCGTTGGTTGACTATCTTGAAAATTATGATTCGGCAGAAATAATGAGTCAAGAAGTTAAAGATAATCAACGTTATGGACTTGGAAAAGCAATTGGTGACAAGGCGGCACATCTTTTTGCAAAATGGTATGTTCATACTTTTTCTTTGTGCAGAAAAAAAGCGATTTCGTGGAATAAAATTTCTTACGAATTGCCTTTTGACAGCAATGCAGGCAGAGTTTTGTTTCGAACAGGTTTTTTGACCAATATTGCTTCTCTGAAAAATTACGAAAATTGGGAAGTAATTCAAAAAAATGCAGGAAAAGGTGGAGAACATTATATTCGGGTTACAAATATTCGTGGGAAAAAGGTGCAAACAATTTCTATTGAGAGTGATTTGGGCAGTCAATACAAAGAAATTTCTACGCAATATTTAAAAACTCGCAAACGTTTTCCTTCTTCAATGGAGATTCAGCAGCTTCCAAATGCATTTTTAAAAGAAACAAAATACGGAATCGGAGATTTAGACGACGGTTTAATTTATATTGGAACTAATTTTTGTTTTAATCACAACGAACCGAAATGTGTTAAATGTCCAATAAATGAAATTTGCATTGGTTTTCAGGAAAAACAAGAATTTATTTCTAATTTTCGCACTTAATCTTTTAATTTTATGGAAAATAATACTTCGAATCGTTCAATAAAAATTTATGGTTCAATTTTATTAATCCTTACTCTTATCATTGGTTTTTTGATAGGAATGCGTGTCGCACAACGAAATACGCAAGAGAGATTTTTTATTTATCCCTCGGTGAGTAAAATTGACGCACTTCTCGATTTAATTGAGGAAAATTACGTTGACTCAATATCGAAAAAAGATTTAATTGAAAAATCTATTCCTGAAATTCTTTCGAATCTTGACCCGCACTCGGTTTATATTCCGCCTGCCGAGCTGAGCGATGCAACCGAATCTCTCGAAGGAAATTTCGAAGGCGTAGGAATTCAGTTTAATGTTCAAAATGATACCGTTTTGATTATCAACACCATCTCTGGCGGTCCTTCAGCAAAAGTTGGAATTCTGCCCGGCGATAGAATCGTGAAAATTAATGATTCCGTCTTTGTCGGGAAAAAAATTAACTCGGAAAAAGTAATCAAAAAACTTAAAGGCAAACGCGGAACAATCGTTAAGGTTTCTGTCCTGCGTCGCGGCGTGAAAGAGTTAATCAATTTCGAAATCGAAAGAGATAAAATTCCGTTGTACAGCGTTGATGTTTCTTACCTCATTTCTCCCGAAATGGGTTATATCAAAATCGAAAGATTCGCAAGAACAACTTACGAGGAATTTTTATCTGCAATGCAAAAATTGAAAAGTCAAGGAATAAAAAAATTAATTCTCGACCTTCGAGGCAACGGCGGCGGTTATATGGACATTGCCATTCAATTAGCAGACGAATTTTTACCTCAAAACACTCCAATTTTATACACCGAAGGCAGAAAACGTGAACGACAAACATTTTCTGCCACTCAAAATGGCTGCTGCGAAGACATCGAAGTTGCCGTATTAGTCGACACCTGGTCAGCATCGGCAAGCGAAATTGTTGCAGGTGCTTTGCAAGACAACGACAAGGGAATCATCATCGGCAGACGAACCTTCGGCAAAGGTTTAGTGCAAGAACCAACAATGTTCAGAGACGGCTCCTCCGTGAGATTGACCGTTTCCCGATATTTCACTCCAACGGGAAGGTGCATTCAAAAACCTTACAACAAAGGCGAAAAAGAATACGAAAACGACATATTCGAACGCATAAAAAAAGGCGAAATGTCTAAAATTGACAGCACAAAATTTCCTGATAGTTTAAAATACAAAACCCCTAAGGGCAAAACCGTCTACGGCGGCGGCGGAATAATGCCTGACATTTTTGTTCCCATCGACACAAGCGATAATTCTAAATACCTGGAATTGGTTACAAACAAAGGATTAATCTACCGTTTTGCGTTGGAATTTGCCGACTCGCATCGCAAAGAGTTGTCTCACATCAAAGATTACCGAACAATGTGTTCACACTTAACTTCGTTAAATATTTTAAATTTATTTGTCAATTTCGCACAAAAAAACGGAGTTAGTCCGATTCAACGGGATATTGAAATTTCGAGAAAATTAATTCAAACAGAATTATGTGCATATATTTCTCGCGATTTGTTGGGCGATGAGAATTATTATTTTGTGATAAAAGATGTGGATAATGTTTTGCAGAAAGCAATAGAAACGTTGTCGAAAAAAAAGAATTAATTTTTGATTAACGGAATTTTTTGTCAGATTTTTATAGAATCTGACAAAAAATTTGTGTTATTTCTCGAAGAAATTTGCTTTTCTCGAAAAAATTTCGTTTTTTTCGAAAAATTTATAGTAAACTTTGAAATATTAAGAAAAATAACTATATTTGCCCCCTAAATTCGAAACCATTATTTTGCAAAAAATAAACCCTTTAAATGATAAAAAATTTAACCAAATGCAAAACAAAGGAGCAATAAAACTATTTGCCATCGCATTAGCATTAGTTTGTCTGTATCAGTTATCGTTTACGTGGATAACAAGCGGTGTGAAAAAAGACGCTGAGGAATATTCTAAGGGCAATCTCGCTTTAGAGAATCGTTATCTCGATTCCGTTGCCTCCGAGGGCGTTTATAATGTGTTATGGCTGCGAAATTACACTTATCGCGAATGTCAAGAGAGAGAATTAAATCTCGGACTCGACCTCAAAGGAGGTATGAACGTAATGTTGGAAGTGTCTGTTGTCGAGTTAATCAAAGCACTTTCCAATTATAGCACAGACTCAACGTTCACGCGTTCTCTGTCTCTCGCACAGCAAAAACAAAAAAATAGTCAGGAAGATTTTGTGACTCTTTTCGGTAAATCGTTCACCGAAGTGGATAAAAACGCAAAACTTGCCGCTATTTTTTCGACTCTTGACTTAAAAGGCAGAGTCAACTTCAATTCCACCAATGAAGAAGTTTTAAAAGTTATTCGCGAGGAAACCGAAGACGCAATTGCCAATTCTTTCAATATTTTGCGAAGTCGTATCGACAGATTCGGAGTAACACAACCCAATATTCAACGGCTCCAAAATTCAGGACGAATATTAGTCGAACTTCCTGGCGTGAAAGACCCTGAACGAGTCAGAAAATTGTTGCAAGGAACAGCAAATCTCCAATTTTGGGAAACCTACGACAACCGCGAAATTTTTCAACATATCAAAGATGCAAACGACAGAATTCGTCAAATAGAGAATAAAAATCCTGTTGACACCTCAGCTGCAAAAGCGAAGAAAGATTCTGTTGCAAAGAAAGATAAATCTGTTGCAAAAAATGACAAAACCGATTCTACCAAAAAAGATACTACGAAAGATGTTTCTTTGCTTGACAAAGTGAAAAAAGATACTTCGAAGACAGGAAAAGATGCTTCGAATTTCGAAGCATTTAGAACAGAAAATCCGTTATTTGCCGTCTTGCGTCCAAGCGTAAGTCAAGATGGGCAACTCGTAACAGGGGCTGCTGTCGGAATCGCACATTTCAAAGACACCGCAAAGGTCAATGAATATTTATCTCGCAAACAAATTAGAGAATTATTCCCAAGAGACCTCAAATTTTTGTGGAGCGTAAAACCTATTGATGACAGAAAATCAGGAAATTATTATCAGTTAATAGCGATAAAAGTCAGCAACCGTGATGGTCGTCCTGCCCTGAGCGGCGATGTTATCACTAATGCTCGTCCCGAATTTTCCGACCAAAAAGGCGGCGCAGAGGTAACCATGTCAATGAACGGAGACGGAGCAAGAATTTGGGCAAGATTGACAAAAGAGAATATCGGCAAACAAGTTGCTATTGTTCTTGACAATTATGTTTATTCTTTTCCAACGGTTCAAAGTGAGATTCGCGGCGGACATTCTTCCATAACAGGAAATTTTTCCATCACAGAAGCTAAGGACTTGGCAAATATTTTGAAATCAGGCAAAATGCCCGCACCTGCACATATCATCGAGGAAGACATTGTTGGTCCCTCTTTGGGAAAAGAAGCAATTAGTTCAAGTTTAATTTCGTTTATCATTGCGTTTGCGATTGTGTTGATTTATATGATTTTCTATTATAACAAAGCAGGATTAATTGCAAATATTGCGTTGATAGTAAACGTATTTTTCATTTTTGGAGTGCTTGCCTCCCTGGGTGCCGTATTGACGCTTCCCGGTATGGCAGGTATCGTTTTGACATTGGGTATGGCCGTTGACGCAAACGTTTTGATTTATGAACGAATTCTCGAAGAAGTTAAACAAGGAAAAGGTTTAAAACTCGCAGTATCAGACGGATACAAACACGCAATGTCCGCCATTATCGACTCTAACGTAACAACCATTTTGACAGGTATTGTTTTATACGTTTTTGGTTCTGGTCCAATTCAAGGTTTCGCAACAACATTGATTATCGGTATTTTAACTTCGTTATTTACCGCAATTTTCTTCTCCCGTTTAATTATTGAGTGGATGTTAGAGAGAAATAAAAATGTTTCGTTCTGCAGCAAAATGACGGAAAACTTTTTGGCAAATACAAATGTTGATTTCTTAGGGAAACGCAAATTTTTCTATGGAATTTCAGGAATCGTTATTTTGGCAGGAATCATTTCGATGTTTGCTCACGGATTTAATTTAGGTGTAGATTTCAAAGGCGGCAGAACTTATGTTGTTCGTTTCGACCAAGATATTCGCACTATTGATGTTCAAGCATCATTGAAAACTCAATTCGGCGATGCGCCTGAGGTAAAAACCTTCGGCGGCGATAATCAGGTAAAAATTACAACGAAATATCGCATTGACGAAAATGAACCCAATATTGACACCGAAATTCAACAAAAATTGTACGATGGTTTAAAATCATTTTACAAAACGGCGTTAACTTATTCCGATTTTTGCACAGATAACAAAGCGATGGGAATAGTGAGTTCGCAAAAAGTTGGTCCAACTATCGCAGATGACATTAAAACGAGTGCCGTTTGGGCTATTACGTTTGCGTTGATAATTATTTTCATTTATATTTTCATTCGTTTCAAAAACTGGCGATTCGGTTTGGGCGGTTTAGTTTCTCTTGCCCACGACGTACTTTTCGTTCTCGGAATGTATTCGTTGCTGTACTCAATAATGCCTTTCTCTATGGAAATCGACCAAGCATTTATTGCCGCAATTTTGACTATTGTCGGTTATTCCATCAACGACACGGTTGTTGTCTTTGACCGAGTCCGCGAATATCTCGGAATGGGAAAGAAATGGGATAAGAAAGAAACGTACAACCGAGCAATGAACAGCACTCTGAGACGTACTTTAAACACTTCATTAACCACGTTATTGACTATCTTTGCGATATTTATCTTCGGCGGCGAAGTCATTCGAGGTTTTATTTTTGCATTATTAATCGGTATCGGAGTCGGAACTTATTCTTCAATTTTCGTTGCAACCTCAATAGTTTATGACACTGACAAAACAATGGAGAAAGTAGAAGCAAAAAAGTTAGCCGCTTCAAAGACTGACAAAAAAGCATAACCATTTTTCTAAAAATAAAAAATACCTCAAAAATTTTTGAGGTATTTTTTTGTGATAAAATTAATTTAGAAAAATGTAACAAATTAAAATTCAAACGAAAAAAAGTCTCACTTTTTGATAAAAATAAGACTTTTTATTTTCTGAAAAATTGATTTTTAAAACAGTTCAACTTCGATTTTTTGCACAAAAGCCGTTAAAGAATAACGTCCCGATATTTGTGCTTCCGAAAAAGTGACAAGAACATTGACTTTTTCCCCATATTTATCCACAATATAAACCTCTGTTCTTGCACCGAGTAAATCCCGTTGTCCTGCTTTAAAATATTTTCCCATATAATTTTCTGCTTTTTCCGCATATTCTGAGGGCAAGATTATCTCAACATTCGCATTCAAAACCTCGTGACGCGACAAGCCCCAAACTTCTTCGGCGGCTTTGTTAAAGAAAGAAATTTGATTATCTTGATTTATCGAAACTACAGCGTCAAGCAAACCTTCGAGAGTTTTTTCATTCAAAAGTTTTATTGTTTCTGTCTCTTTAAACTGAACTTTCATTTCCTCGCGCGTTTCTTTGAGTTTTTTGCTCAATTCTACTTTTGCCTGCTGCAATTTTTCCTCTTGAACCTTGAGAGTTTCTGTCTGCCCTTTATTTTGATTCTCGATTCGTTTTTGCTCTGTTATGTCATTTGCGATATAAACAATCTTCGCAATTTCTCCATAAATATCAAGCACTACGGAATAAGTGCCGTGAAACCAACGCTCCTCCGAATCTTTTGTAACTCTTTTTTCTCTGCCCTCAAAAGATGCTCCATTGACAACATTCTCCCAAATTACTTTAAATTCGTCAAGGTCTTCTTTGGGAATAAAATCTAAAACATTTCTCCCCAAAACCTCATCGGCAGAAAGGTGCAACGCATCTAATAATTTTTTATTGACATCAATAATTTCGCCGCTTGGCAAATATTCTGCTTTCAACGAAGAACGATTTAACGCATCGATTTGTCCTTTGTAATCAAGACTTTGCTTCTTCGCCTCTGTTGTGTCGATTCCCAAAAAGAGAATTTTTTGCGGATTCCCATTTTGGTCTCGAACACTGACATAAGTTGCCATCGTCCAAACGTCAGTTCCTTGTTTTGTTACGTGTTTCATATCGCCCTCGAAATGTTTACCGCCTTTTGTGAGATTCTCCCACAATTTATCAAACCATTCGCGGTCTTTCTTGCTGATAAACATCGTTATCGGTTTTCCCTCAACTTCAGAATTATTGCTGTAACCAAGTTTTTCCAAAAACTTCGTATTTGCATACAATAAATTGCCATTTGTCGAATATTCGGCACGAATCAAAGTGTGATTAACGGAATTTGTGAAACTGATAAACTGCTCTGCCTGCTGAGCCGCTTCGATTTGAGTAATTTTTAATTCCTCCATATTATTCCGCATTTCCTCCTCCTGATGAGCAAGAATCTCGGCTTGACCTCTTGACTCGTCCAACAACTTCGCCGTTCGCATATTAATTTTCACACTCGAAATCGTTGACGCAATACTTTCGGCAATTTTCTCGATAAATTCTATCTCAAAATCTTCGAAAATTTTAAACGACGCCAATTCTATAACACCGTAAACCTCATCGGCAGTCTTCAACGGAACAAGCAAAACGCAGCGAGGATTTGCCTTCCCAAGTCCTGACGTAATATTCACATAATTATCAGGAACATCTTTTAGATAAACCGTTTGCCGCTCCAAAGTACAAGCACCGACTAAACTCTCGCCCCACTCAATACGTTGCTCAGAATATTTCTTTCTGTCATAAGCAAAACACGAGATTAAGTCAAAATATTTTTTCCCATCCTTCTCCTCGTTGATAATATAAAAACCTGCTTGCTTTGCCTCAACGTAACGAACCAAATTGCTAATCACATTGTACGCAAGTTGGTCAAGATTATTGCTATTTTCCCGCAAAATTGCACCAAATTTTGCTACTCCCTCAGTACTCCAATGCCGTTGTGCGTCTTGCTTTTTGCGAAGAGTCTCTTCTTCTTTGTTTTTGCGAAGTTCGTCTCGCAAATTGATGAGCGAAAGAGCCAATTCATCTTCTTTGTCTTTCATCTCAAGAGCAGCATTGGTCTCTCCGTTTCGTAATTTTTCGACAAAAGCAAGAATCTGCTCAGACTTCTCCCGTTCATATTCTGCTGACTTGCGAAGAGCAAAATTATTCTTCTGAATAAATTTTACCAAATAATAAATAAAAAGCAAAAATGGAAACGGAACAAAAAGAACAACCCACAAAACTTTGTTTAATTTATACAAAACATATAAACTTTGCCACTCAAACGGCAAATCTCTGAAATACCAATCCACACCAATGGCAAAACAGACAAACAAAAAACAAAAAACTGCACTGCCAATAATGATGGAATAAATTGTTTTCTTAGAAGAATGAATTGTTGACATTATTGTTTTTTAATAAAAATTATTGTTTTTAAATAAATTGCTGTATTTCTTCCACAGACAACTCAAGCAATTCCGAAATTGACTTACCTTATAAATTTTTTTCGAAAAATTTCTCACAAAAATATAACAATTTTTGTGAAAGTAAAAATTATTTTAACTTTTTTCATAAAAAATTTACTCTTTATCAGAAATATCTTGTGCAGAAGGTTTTTTCAAAAAGAAAAAATCTATTGCTGCTAACAAAATATAAGTTAAAATCGCAAAAAATACTCCAAAAGTTTGTAAAAATAAACAAATGAAAATCGCAAAAATCAAGAAAATATAACGCATTTTATTGTCTGACCATTTTAAATTTTTAAATTTTAACGAAAACATTGGAAATTCTGAAACCAACAGAAAACTTAAAAACAAAATCATCGGGACAAGAAAATGTAAACTCGTAAAAATATTTTGCAGATTTTTTACAAAACCTAAAAATACGTTATTTGTACTCAAAAAATTTAATAAAACTAAACTCTTCGGGTTAAAATACAAAATCAAGGGTAAAGAGGAAATTAAAATGGCATTCGGCGGAGTCGGAAAACCGATGAAAGAATAAGATTGTCGCACATCTAAATTAAATTTTGCCAAACGCATCGCTGAAAAAACCGCAATTAAAAACGGCGAAAACAAAACCAACAACTGACTTGTAGAAAAATTTTCATACGAAAAACTCTTCACACCCATCGAAGTTTTTACAATTTGATATAAAATCACCGATGGAGCAATTCCAAAACTTATCATATCGGCAAGCGAATCTAACTTTTTCCCAATAGACGAGTACGCTTTCAAAACGCGCGCAGTCATTCCATCGAAAAAATCAAATATTGACGCTAACCATATCAGATAAGCGGAATAAACCATAAATTCGTTTTTTTCCAAAGCGAATATTATCGCCAAACCCCCACAAAACAAGTTCATACAAGTTAAAAAATTGGGGAGATGTCTAAGAATTCCTAAATTTTGCATTCGTCAAAGAATAATAAGTTTTGTCGGCACAAATATTAATATTTTTTTCGACATAACCAAATTTTAATGAGAAAAACTTTCGCCAAAAGGTTTTTTTAAATCCGAATAATATACCCGCGCAGTAGAACGACGGTCTAACCTCGCAACATTATTCAACGCTGAAATCAAAATATACAAAACAACAACAAACGGAACTGCCAAAACTTGATACATCATCAGCAAAATTGTTGCTAAGAAGAAAAACAAATATCGAGTTTTATTTTCCCCAAAATTTGCACTCGAAAAACGCAACGAAAACATCGGAAAACGCAAAACGATTAACAAGGAAAATAAAATTATCGGAAGTAAAAAATAAATATTCCGAATACTCGTTTTTATCACAATAATACTTCCTATAAAATACAAATTTGACTCCATTGTTGAAAATAAAAGCAAATCCTCCGTATCAAAATGGTCAATTAACGGCAAAGACGCAATTAGCAACGCATACGCCGCAAGCGGAAGTCCTACGCGACGATTATTCTCAAGCCGCTCGGTGCCGTGAGTTAACGTCCTCGCAATACGAAGGGCAACAAAAACTGCCACCAAAAAGGCGGAAAACAAAATGATTAAATTGACTATCGAAGTATGACCTGTTACCTCGCGAATACGTAAGGCTTTTTTCAATAATCGAAACAAAATCACAGAAGGGGCAATTCCTAAACTTATCACAGCGGCAAGCGAGTTCAACTCTTTGCGAATATCTTTTGCGTTTTTTTGCATCGAAGTAATCAGATGAATTGCAACTGCCGCCATCACAAAATAACACGAATACGAAATATTTTGTTTCTCAATAGACAAAACAACAGCCCCAGTTCCCAATAAAATGTTAAAAAATGTTAAAATATTGGGAATATGCTGAAAAAATGTGCGAATTTTACTCATTGATTTATAATTTTTTTAAAAACAGGGCTAAATTAAATAAATTTTTTAAAACAAAAAACATTCCAAATTTTTTTTCACAAAAATACAAAAATAAACAAAAAATTTCTCATTTTTGTAAAAAATTTCTCTCACTATTTTTATTTATTTTTTCACAAAATTTTTCACATTTATGATGTTGATTTTCAACAACTTAGAAAAATTTTGTAATAAAATTTTCAAATTACAAATATTATAATTTTTTTCAAAAAATGCAACGATTTTTTTATTTTTTTGTTTTCTTTCTCATTTTTTCTCAACATATCGAAGCACAACTGCCCATTTATAGCAATGATTTCCTGCAAATTGGGGCAAGTGCTGAGGCAGCCGCTCTTGGAAATTCCGTCACTGCAACGACAAAAAATTGTTTCGCCACATTTTATAACCCCGCAGGGCTAACAAAAACTTCTACTAAATGGCAAGCCGCTTTGTTACACTCGGAATATTTCGCAGGAATGGCTCAATACGATTTTGCCGCAGCAAGTTATAAACTCAACGATTCAGCAACTATTGCTTTGTCGCTCATTCGATTCGGAGTAGATAATATTCAAAATACTCTCGAACTCTTTGATAATCAAGGAAATATCGATTTTTCGAGAATAAAAAAATTCTCAACTGCCGATTATGCAATTTTCTTTTCATACTCGCGAAAATCGAAAATAGAAGGTTTAACCTACGGCGGAAATGCGAAAATTATTTATCGAAAACAGGGAGAATTTGCCTCCTGTTATGGAATTGGGGCAGATATTGGTCTTCAATATCAACTCAAAAAATGGAATTTCGGACTACTGGCACGAGATATTACCTCAACATTTAACGCATGGATTTTCGAAAATGACGAAAAACTCAAGCAAGTTTTTGACTCAACACAAAATATTTTACCAAAAAACTCCGTTGAGGTAACATTGCCTCGCTTGATTTTTGGAATTTCACGCACTTTTTCTATAACCTCCGACATTTCTCTCGCACCTAATCTTGATTTTGACCTAACTTTTGATGGAAAACGAAACGTTTTAGTCAATTCTTCGTATATCTCTCTTGACCCGCATTTGGGAATCGAAACGGCATATAAAAATCTCGTTTTTCTCCGTCTCGGAGTCAATAACATTCAGAAAATCAACGATTTAGATTATAACTCAATAATTTTTCAGCCAAATGTTGGAATCGGAATAAAATTTTGGGGAATAAATATCGATTATGCTTTAACAGATATTGGAAATCAAATTTTTCAATACTCGCACTTAATTTCGATTCATTATTCTTGGAAAAATTGAGAATTTTCAGAAAAATGTAAAGAAAAATGTATAAATTCTTGCTTTTCGAGAAAATTTTTTATATCTTTGCATTTGCAAGTATATTATTTTTTGTTTTACCTAAATAAAATGTTTTATGGATTTAACATTCACACTCTTGGCAGTTATCTCTGCCTACCTCTTAGGGTCAATACCAACTTCCGTCTGGGTTGGACGACTCTTTTACGGCATTGACATTCGCGAACACGGAAGCGGCAACGCAGGAGCAACAAACACTTTTAGAGTATTGGGCAAAAGAGCAGGAATACCTGTTTTATTGTTCGATGTTTTTAAAGGGTGGGCAGCAGTTAACATTATTAAATTTGTACCCGATTACATTCCTGAATCAAATGCGTATATTAATTTGCAAATTCTCTTGGGAATGATTGCTGTTGTCGGACATATTTTCCCGATTTACGCTCAATTTAGAGGAGGAAAAGGAGTCGCAACGTTATTAGGTGCAATCTTGGCAATTCATCCTTATGCGGCTCTCATCTCGTTGTCAATTTTTGTGGTGATTCTCTTGGTTTCTCAATATGTTTCTTTGAGTTCAATTATTGGAGGAATAACGTTTCCTATTGTCGTTATTGGAATTTATCAAACGAAAACTTTGTCTTTGATTTTGTTCTCGTGTATTATTGCGGTTTTGTTGGTTCTGACTCACCAAAAAAATATCAAAAGACTTCTCCATAACAAAGAATCTAAGGTGAAATTTTTTAAACGAAAAAAACGAAATACCGAAGAAAACTCATAATTTGAAAAAATCTGTCAGACTTTTTAGAATCTGACAGATTTAAAATGAAATTTTTATGAAACAGAAATTTTTTATTCTTTTCACTTTTTTTATTTTTGCGAAAATTTCTTTCTCGCAAGACGTAATGAAAAAAGATGCAGTGCAAGAATTGCAATGGTTAAACGGAAATTGGGTCGGAATAGGTTTTCAACCCTCAGCGATGAACCAAAAAAGTTGGGAAATAAACCTAACTTATAATGCGAAACAAGGTTTTTCGATTAATTATCCCTCCTTCCCATGCAACGGTTATTGGGAATTGATGAAGTTTGACCAAAATAAAGCAACATTTGTCGAACATCTCACTGACGGATTAAATGTTTGTCAAGATAAAAATGTTGTTGTTGTTACAAGAATCGATGATAATTTTATCACGGTCTCGTATTTCTTCCCTCAATTCACTCAAGATGTTGTTGCTTTTTCCACATTAAAACGTAAATCAGTTAAATAATTTGTTATGAAAAAGTTATTTTTTATTATTTTTTGTTTTTTCACTCTTGAGAAATTAAGTTTTTCTCAAGATTACTTGGATTTTCAAACGTTAAATTGGGAAAATAATGTTAACGGATACATTTTTAAACTCGAAGGAACATCGTTTAACATTACTTACAATAAAAGTTGTGCGGTAACTATCACCGTTTCGAAGTTAAATGACAAATTTAAACTTCTTGGAAGTGCAGATAACATTAATTTATTTGGACATTATGAGTTAACGGGGAATATTCTCTCGAAAGAAAAAGGAATAATGTTGGTTTCCTTTGAGGGAACGATTTATTTTAGTCAAAAAGAAGGCGGATTTCCTGACGGCACCGAGACAAAAATGTATCTTGATTTATATTTTTCCTCGCAAGGTGCGAAAGGTACTTATCGAATTGCTGTTATTCCTGATTATATCAACATTGAACAAACAGGAACGATGGATTTGTATTACGTTAAATAAAATTTTTCTATGAAAAAAATGTTTTTTATCATTTTTTGTCTTTTGATATTCGAGAAATTAACTTTTTCTCAAGAATTTCAAAAAAGTCAAGCGTTAAATCCGACTGAAAAGAGTATTAACGACACTGTTTTTACTCTTGTAAGCAATTCTCACAACATCACTTTTGACGCAAGAGGCATAGATTCTATGGTTATCTCGAAACACAACGGCGAATATTATCTCAAAGGTTCTGCTTCGAATGGTTTATGTGGCGAATATGAGTTGGTCGGCAAGGTTGTCTCTAAGCAAAAAGGGATAACATTAATTTCTTTTGTGGGCAAAGTGCGTGTGGGACCAAATATCGGCAATTTTTCAACAAATATGGAGACAAAAATGGAAGTTGATATTTATTTTTCACCCAATAGTGTTAAAGGAATTTATCGTATGGACAGACTTCCGTATCAAATAACTATCGAGCAAAATGGAACTTATGATTTTCGCTACGCTAAATAAAATTTTATGACTGAATTTGTTGATATTTTAATTGTTGATGACGAGCCTGATAATTTGCAGGCAATTGTTGATATTTTTAAACAATCTCAACTGCCGTACAAAATTACAAAAGCACCGAACGGTGTTGTTGCGTTGAAGATTATTGAGAAAAAAATTCCTCATTTGATAATTACAGATTGGGATATGCCTGAGATGAACGGAATTGATTTTATAAAAAATTTAAAATTAAATTCTGTTACAAAAAATATTCCTGTCATTATGTGTACAGGCATCATGACGAGTTCCGATAACTTGCGAACTGCTCTTGACGCAGGTGCTGTGGATTATATTCGCAAGCCTGTTGACAAAATTGAGTTAATTGCTCGGACAAATTCGATGTTAAAGTTGGCTCAATCGTATGACAGAATCAAAAGTCAAGCAGATATTTTAGAGAAAGCATTGTTAAAATTGAGAGAATTAGACAAATTTAAACAAGGAATGGTCAATTCGATAGTTCATGATTTAAAAAATCCGTTAAATGTCATTTTAAATATTATAGAATTTGAGAAAGGAATAAATAGTCTTGCCCTAATAAAGCGTGTCGGTCAACAAATGTTGACGATGGTTTTGAATATTTTAGAAGTACACAAATTTGAAGAGGCAAAAATTTCTCTCGAAAATACGCATTTCTCGATATTTTCTGTTGCCCAAAAAGTTGTTGAAGAGTTAATATTTCTCACCGAGCAGCGATATATCTCGATAAAAAACCATATTTCTCCGAAATATTCGGTTCTCGCCGACAGACGTTTAGTTGAACGCATTTATCATAATTTGCTTTCCAACGCCATAAAACATACCCCCGTAAACGGCAATATTGCGTTAGAATGTAGCGAAGTTATTGAAAATAACGCAACTTTTTTGAAATTATTTGTCTCGGATTCGGGAGAAGGCGTTCCTGCGGACAAGGTAAATCAGGTTTTCGACAAGTTTGTCAGTTTTGACAAAACCGAATCGGGCAAATCCACTTCAACAGGTTTAGGTTTAACTTTCTGCAAAATGGCTGTCGAGGCACACGGTGGCAAAATCGGAGTGCAGTCGAAAAACAGCAAGCACAACATTTTTTGGTTCACTCTTCCAAAAGGCAACGAGATAATTCTCGAAACACAAATCGAAACGCCGAAAGAGTCTCTTTTAGAAAAAATGTTTCTTTCAGAAGAGGAAAAAAATGTGATAAAACCGTTTATTTTAGAATTGCGGGATTGCGAGTTTTATGAAATCTCAGCTATTCGCAACGTGATAAAAAACTTAAACGTAGAAAATCCGAACATAAAAAAGTGGAAAAAAAATTTAGAGAAAGCAGTTTTCAACAGCAACGAGCAAGTTTACAACGAACTTTTATCTGTGTAAAAATATTATGTTGACAAAAAAAGAAATTACTGAGGTTTTAATTTTAGAATTTCCGAAGTTAGTTTGTGAGTTTAACCTCAAAAAAATCGGTTTATTTGGTTCGTATGTTCAAAATTCTGCGACAGATGATAGCGATATTGATTTTGTTGTAGAATTCAGCGAGCCTGTTGGTTTAAAATTTATAACTTTTTGCGATTATTTAGAAAATTTATTTCATAAAAAAGTTGATGTTTTAACTTTTGAGGGTTTAAAAAATATTCGCATAAAATCAATTATGGAAAACATTTTAGAAACTGTAGAATATGTCAATGCAGCGTGATAATATTAAAATTCTTGATATTGAGGAATGTATCAAGCGAATAGAATTGTTTACTCAAGGTTTCGAGTACAATGAATTTATAAATGATATAAAAACTCAAGATGCAGTGATCAGAAATCTTGAAATTATTGGTGAAGCGGCAAAAAATTTGTCTGAAAATTTTAAAAATAATCACCCCAATATTGCTTGGAACGAGATTGGACGGTTGCGAGATAAATTGATACATCATTATTCGGGAATAAATTTTGACATTATTTGGCAAATAATTCAAAAAGATATTCCAAATCTCAAATATGAATTATCAAAAATTTAATCTCGTGAACATTTTTTTCTTTTTTCGAAAAATTTTTATATTTTTGTCGCATAATTAAATTCTTATTTCAAAATGGAATCTGTTGTTTTAGATTTACAAGAACATATCGCCAAAAAATTAAATTCCTATGTAGAATTATTTGGCGGTAGTAGTAATTTATTTTTTGGTGATTTTTTTGCTTATCACATTCGACGAATAAAACGAGACATTTCTCGTTTACAAAAGGAATTGAACAAATTTGAGAAAAAATATAATCTTTCTTCACAAATTTTTTACGAAAAATTTAACAACAACGAATTTGGTGATGAGAAAGAATTTCTGTTATGGGCAGGAATTTTTGAGTTGCAAACAGAGAGAACATTTTTTACGAAAAATTTAATTTCCTGAAAATTTTTTCTTTTTTCGAAAAAATTTTATATTTTTGTCGCACAAAATATTGAAAATTTTCACTCAAAAAATATGAAAAAAAGTTTATTTCTCTTATCTTTTTTGTTTTTTCAGGTTTTTGTCGTCTTCTCGCAACTTGAAAAACCTGTTAAATGGAGTTTTTCCACGCAAAAAATTTCAGAAACAGAAATCGAATTGATTTTTAACGCAACAATCGAGAAAAAATGGCATCTCTACGGACAATATTTTCCCGACGGTGGACCAATAAGGTTAATTTTCTCTTTTGAAAAGTCAAAAAATTTCGATTTAGTCGGGAAAACGCTTGAATCTCCAAAACCCATCGAGGAACAAGATGATATTTTTGGGATTAAAGTGCAATTTTTCAAAGATAAAGCAACTTTTAAACAAAAAATTAAACGTCTGACAGATAAAAATTTTAAAATTTCGGCAAAAGTCGAGGGGCAAGCCTGTTTAGACGATGGAAAATGCGTTCAATTAGAACAAGATTTTTCGTTTAATATTGAAGCAACAACTTTTAAACCCCAAACAGATTCGATTAAAAACAACCCAATCGATTCTGCAAAAAAAAAAATCACTCCCGATTCGGTAAAAAACACAAAAAACGATTCGCTACATTCCACCAAAAATCACACTTCGGATTCTTCCACCGTAAAAAATGCCACAAAATCATCTGCCACTAAGGACGAATCTTCGCTTTTGATATTCTTTCTCATCGCCATCGGCACAGGATTCGCGGCGTTATTGACTCCCTGCGTTTTCCCAATGATTCCGATGACGGTGAGTTTTTTTATGAAAAAAGAAAAATCGAAGAAAATTGCGAGAGTAAAAGCAATTTTTTATGGTTTCTCAATCATTTTTATTTATACGGCACTCGGAACGTTGGTTACTCTCACATTAGGAGCCGAGTTTGCAAATTTTCTTAGCACTCATTGGTTTCCGAATGTGTTGTTTTTTGTGATTTTTATGATTTTTGCTGCTTCATTTTTGGGAATGTTCGAGATAACATTGCCCTCGTGGATAACCACAAAAACTGACGCACAGGCAAGCAAAGGCGGATTTTTAGCACCATTTTTTATGGCTTTAACCTTAGCGATAGTTTCGTTTTCCTGCACCGGTCCGCTTGTTGGGTCAATATTGGTTGCCTCGACGCAGGGAGAAATATTGAAACCAATAATTGGAATGTTTGGTTTTTCGCTTGGAATTGCTATTCCGTTCACTTTGTTTGCGTTTTTTCCTGAATGGTTAAAAAGTTTGAAATCGGGAAGTTGGTTAAATTCTGTAAAAGTAGTTTTGGGTTTTATTGAGATTGCTTTGGGTTTAAAATTTTTGAGTACAGCCGACCAAACTTATCATTGGGGCATTTTAGACCGCGAAATTTATCTTGCTTTTTGGATTATTATCGCCATTTTATTAGGTTTTTATCTTTTAGGAAAGTTAAAATTTGCTCACGATGACGATTTAGAGTACATCTCTGTGCCTCGACTTTCGTTTGCGATTCTTACGTTTACCTTTGCTTTGTATATGATTCCAGGAATGTTCGGTGCGCCGTTGAGATTTTTGGCAGGTTATTTGCCTCCGCAGACGACACAAGATTTTGACGTTCAGAAATTGATTCGAGAAAATTCTTCGACAAATGCGGCAAAAGTTCCTTCGAATTTGTGCGAAAAACCGAAATATACGGAATTTTTGCATTTACCTCACGGTTTAGAAGGTTATTTTGATTATGAACAAGCATTAAATTGTGCGAGAAAGTTAAAAAAGCCGTTATTTATAGATTTTACAGGACACGGTTGTGTGAATTGTCGCAAAATGGAGGAAAATGTTTGGTCGCATCCGCAAGTTTTAAAACGTTTGCGGGAAAATTTTGTTATTGTTGCGTTGTATGTTGATGACAAAAAAGAATTGCCCGAATCTGACTGGATTTTGTCGAAAGTTGATGGGAAGAAGAAAACTTCATTGGGGAAGAAATATGCAGATTTTCAAATCGAAAAGTACAAAGTAAACGCACAACCATATTACGTTTTGCTTGATAACAACGAGAATTTACTTGCTCCGCCGCGTGCTTATGATTTGAATGTTGATGAATTTATCAAATTCTTAGACCAAGCAATAGAAAAGTTTAGATAAAATTTTCAAAGTCTGTCAGATTTCAAAAAATTTGACAGATTTTTTTTGAGAAAATAATGAGAAAAAAGTTTAAAGAGAAAATTATTTTTCAAAAACAAGAAATTTCAAGAAATATTTGGAAAATGAAATATTTTTTTTTATATTTGCGTGTTAAATTAAAAAAATGATTTATGAATCAAGATTCTATTTTGGTAAATACGCCGCTTCATTGGGAGACGCCGTTTATGCGAGTGCAGTTTCGTCCTGAGTTGGGTTCAGTTGATGAGATTTGGTTAGATTATGCAGAAGATTTTGAGATTTATCTGCTTCAAATAAAAGTTGTTGAAATTGTTTTTAATAGTGGTTGTCATTCTTATATTGCTGATATGACGCATTTTAAGGGTGCAGCGCCTTCTGTTATAGAATGGATGAACAATTTTTGGTGGGAATTTGCGTATAATTGTGGCGTAAGAAATTTGGGAATGGTTGTTCCTCCTGATATTTTTGGAGAATTTTCAGTGGAAAATGTTTTGTATTGCGAATATGCGAGGAAAATAAACAGTCAAAAGTTTAAATCTTACGAGGAAGCGGCAGAATGGATTAAGCAATATAAATAATTTTTGTGAAAATGAAATTTTTTGTGAATAATTTTTTATTTTTGTCGAGAAAATAAAAATTATTTTATGAAAAAAATATTTTTCTCTTTTTATATTCTTTTGATTTTCAAAAGTTTAACTTTTGCAGGCGAGTATCCGACTACTTCTCGTAGTTACGCGATGGCTGATGCGTCAGTTGTTTTTTGCGATATTAACTCGATTTTTTCAAATCAAGCAGGTTTGTCATTTTTGTTGAAGCCGAATTTTTCTGTTGGTTTAGCGAATCGATATTTTGTAAAAGAAATAAATACTCGGACTTTTGCGGCAGGTTTTCCTACGCAGTCTGGCACTTGGGCTGTTGCGTATTCGTATTTTGGTTATTCGAAATATAACGAGAATAAAGTTGGACTTGCTTACGCAAAAGATTTAAAAATTGTTTCTGTTGGTTTACAACTGGATTATTTTTACACGCAAATTGCCGATGAATATGGCAGTAAAGGGATTCCTGCGGCAGAAGTAGGAATATTGAGTGAGCCTGTTGAGAATTTTTTTGTTGCGGCACATGTGTTTAATCCTTGGCGGGCAAAAATGACAGATTCTCCTGATGAACATTTACCGACAATTTTGAAAATTGGTTTGGGTTATGATTTTTCGGGGAAATTTTTGTTAACTTTCGAGAGCGAGAAAGATTTAGACAAAACGGCGATTTATAAAATGGGTGCGGAGTATCGGATTTTTGAGAAACTTTTTTTGCGAACGGGCATTTCTGCAAAACCTGTTTTAAATACTTTTGGGTTAGGTTTAAAATTTAGTCGTTGGAATGTTGATATTGCGTTTTCTCGTCACGAGTATTTGGGTTATAGTTCTCAGATTAATGTTGGTTTTATTTGGTAAGAAATTTGAGAATCTGAGAAAATGATTAATTTGAGAAAGAAATTCCCGCAAATTGCGGGAATTTTTTAATTTTAGCGGAATATTTTTATTTATCCCACCATACTTTTTCAAAAATAGAAGTTCTTGCGGGACAATTAGAGTTGTTCAACTTTTCTTCTGTTTGATATGGGTAACATCTTGGGACTTTATCGCCTGTGACGGGTTTTAATTCGGGTATTCCTGTTCTTCTGCAGTCAACAAAAGATTCGGTTTGCATAAACATAGCGACATATTTCTGCATCATAATTTCTTTGTAGAGGTTGTCGCCTGAGAGAGTGTTGATTCTTGTGCTGACGGAATCCATCCAAGTTCCTCCTGTTACAGAAAATTTGCTCAAGGAAGCATTAATTGCGTCTTTGAGAGTTTGTTTAGCATCTGCTTCTGCATTGGTTTTACATTGTGCTTCCGCTTTGATAAAAAGAACTTCCGCATAAGTAATTAAGTGAATGGGTGCAGTTGCTACGCCGAAATATCCTCCGTAAGTGTTGTCTGATGTTGGTTCAAAAACAGTTTTTCTTGGGTCTTTGCCTAATGAAGCAATAAATTCTTCACTTACCGATAAGTCGCCGCTTCTGTCTCTTGCAAATTGAAAGAGTGGATTCGATTCTGCAGCGCCTTCTCCGCAGTTAAATTGACAATCTTCGGCATTGCTGCCAATTGCTTTGTCAAGATAGCCGAGTGCTGTTGTATAAGCGGAATTTCCGTTCACTTTGCTGAGGTGTAAAGCATAACGAGCTTTCAAAGCGTAAGCAGTTTTAATCCATTTATTCACTTTACCTCCAAATATCATATCACCGTTTACAGGAATGAGATTTGATTCCGCGGGAACGCTGAGATTAACAATAGCTGAGTCGAGGAGAGTTTGTATGGATTTATAAATTTCCTCTTGCGAGTCATATTTAGGTTTGAGATTTTTTTGTCCCTGAAAGGCTTCTGAGTATGGAATTGCGCCCCATACGTCTGTAGAGATTCCTAATGAATAAGCCATCAACACTCTTGCAATGCCTCTGTTGTATGGTGATTCTTTACCTTTTTCGTAGGATTTGTCGATGATGATTTTAATGTCCATCATTACTCCTGGGTAGAGATTGTTCCAGAGATTGGTTGCATCTGCGTCGGTCATTACGTACAATTTGCCGATGTTATATGCTTGTCGTCCTGTTCCTGCGAGATGTTGTGCCCACATGGAAGTGATTCCTGTCATGTCCATTCCACCTGCGGCGTATACGAGTTGTCCTTGTCCGCTTGCCATTAGCATATTAATGGGTACATCTGTTGGGTTATCAGGGTCTTTATTGATTTCGTGGTCGATCCATTTGTCGCATGAGGTGATAAAAGCGAGAATCGAGAGAATAATTCCGAGAATTAAAAAATTCTTTTTCATACTTCGAGAGATTTAAAAAAGTTGAAGTTTTAGAAATTTAATTTTAGACCAAAAGTGTATGCTTTTGTACCTGGCATGTTGAAGTAATCGCAACCTTGAGCGTTTCCTGCGCCGAAGAGGCTTGTTTCAGGGTCAACACCTGTGTAAGGTGTGCTTAACCATAAATTTCTGCCTGTGAAATAAACTTCTGCACCTTTGAAGAAGGTTTTGTTCATCAAAAAACTTTTTGGAATAACATAACTAATCGAGACTTCGCGAAGTCTTACGTATTCTGAACTTTCGATATAAGGTTCGCAAGGTCCGGTAAATGTACTTCCAGGTCCTTGAGTGTACCAATATACGTCAAGTTTGTATGAAGTTGAGTTTGCACTGCCTGGTCCGTCAACTTCAATGATTTTTTTGCTGCCTGGATTATCGGGGTCGTCAACTATTTCGTTGTGAACGAGTTTTCCGTCTACGTTTAAGTGTCCCATTTTTCCGTCAAAGACTTTTGTTGCGGTTTCTCTGTTTTCGGTTTGTTTTGCAGTTCCAAAGTATGACAATGCACCTTTTGTTCCGTTCCACATTTGTCCGCCGCTTTTGATGTCAATTAAGAAAGAAAACGAGATTCCTTTCCACGAGAAGCTGTTAGTGATTCCCATGGTCCAGTTGGGTTGTACTTGTCCGATGATTCCTGTTTCGGGGTCGCCCTGAGGTGCGCCGTAGTCGAGTGTTGGTACAGCTTTTTCGAATTTTCCATCGCCGTCTTCGTCAACTAATTCGTATGCATCATTGATGACATATTTTCCATCGTGTCTCAACATTCGTGTTCCCCAAATGGTTCGGTAAGGTTCGCCTTTAATTGCGTGGAATTGTGGGTCTTCGAAACCAACGTTTAAGGAAACGTTTTTAATGTCATCGCCGTATAATTCAGTAACAGTAGATTTACTGTTAGAGAAGTTCATAATAATGTCCCACGTGAAATCTTTTGTTTTCACAGGTGTGACGCCGGCTAAGATTTCAATGCCTTTTGTTTCCATCGTTGCAGCGTTGATGTACATAAATCTATGTCCGCTGGAAGGAGAAATGGGAACATTTAACAATAAATCGGAGTTGTTGTTGTTGAAATAAGTAATGTCAAGTCTGATTCGGTTGCTGAGGAATCGTATGTCTGCTCCAAATTCGACAGAAGTCATTGATTCAGGTTTCATTGAAGCATTACCCATAGCATCATTGTAAGTGAAGCCTGGATATCCCATTAAAGGATAAATAAATCCGAAGGGTTGTGTCCAGCCGTCGGAGCCTATAGCCATTCCATAAGTGGTGTAAATGTTGTAAGGACTTGCGTCGTTGGCGGTTTTTGCCCAAGAAGCACGAAGTTTTCCAAACGAAATGATGGCATTATTTTGTAAAGACGGTAATTCTGTGAAGACAAAACCAAGACTTACTGATGGATATAAGAAATTATCGTCATCTTCGGGCATTGTTGTTGACCATTCGTGGCGGCCGGTGAGGTTTAAGAAAACCATACTTTTATATGAAAGTCCTAAATCTGCAAAATAAGCCGCAGTACGTTTGCGAGTGGTTACCTCAGCAGCATTCTGCGTTTGCGTATTGGAAAGGTGATCCCAATTTGGGATAACTAAACCGCTCGTTGAACCTTTTGTGTAAGTGCTGTAAGAACTATACAAATTCGCTCCAATGGTTAAGTTCATATTCAAATCAGCAGTGAAATTTTTATTCCAATTCATAAATAAATCGGAGTTAAAATCTTGGGCAAATTCTTGATAAGTTTCGGCGCCACCTGTTGCAGAAGCTGATGAACCGATGGCAAAATAATTACGGTAACGTTGGCTGTACCAGTCAGTTCCGAGACGATAAGTGAAACTTAAACCTTTCATTGCTGTAAAGGTCATATTCACATTTCCAAGCATACGATTTGTCTCATCGGAATATTTAATTTTATTTGCAACCCAATAAGGATTATCATATCCACGACTGCCTCGATAACATCTTTGTGTGCCATCGGCAAATTCATAACCGTAGGAATTGTCAAATGTTGGAGGAGTACGAAGCAAACCAAGCATAATACCTGAGGTGTTTGAACCCTGTTGGATTCTATCGCCACCACTTTTCATATAACTAACATTTGCCTCAGAACGCCATTTCTCCGAAAATTTTGCTTGACCTGAAAGTTTCAACGTTGTCTTTGAAAAAGTGTTATTCGGAATTACGCCCTCGGTGTACATATTTGAAGCCGAAAAATAATAGGTTGCGTCTTCGGTGCCACCCGAAAAGTTCAAAGCGTTGTTGAAAGTGTAACCTGTTTGGAAAAAATCATAAGGATCATGAACCTGAACAGATTTACCGTTTGCTGCAGGATCATCTTTGAAAACAATACGACCATTGGGATTCCATTTTTTCATATATGTTGCCATATCAACATAACCTTTCCAATAAGAAGTATCTGAAGGATAATAATCCGACTTAGTAGTGTAAGAAAGTTTGTCAACATTCGGACCCCAAGAAAAAGTGCGATGTGAAGGACCATCAGGCGAAGAATATTGTAATGCTTTTGGATTTCTGTTCCATTTCACTGAACCCTGTGCAAATTTATTTTGCAACTCTGGAACCTGAGAAATCTGCTCAATCGTTACTGAACTACTGAAATTTGCATTCACCGTATTCGTCTTGCCGCCTTTACCCTTCTTTGTTGTGATAATTATCGCACCATTAGATGCTCTTAAACCATACAACGCAGTTGCCGCACCGCCTTTCAAAACAGACATTGACTCAATATCGTCAGGGTTAATATCGACTGCACGGTCTGAAGTTGCAACACCATCAACACTCGTTTCGCCACCACCTGACTCAATAGGAACACCGTCAACAACGAACAAAGGACGATTATTCCCCGTCAACGAAGACGCACCGCGAACTTCTATAAATGTTGAACTACCTGCCGCACCAGACGAACTATTGATGCGAACACCTGAAACTTTACCTGCAATAGAATTCACAACGTTAGCGTTATTGCCTTTGGACAATTCCTCGCTACCAACATCTTGAGCTGCGTAGCCCAGGGCTTTCTTCTCGCGAGCAATACCCAGCGCGGTAACAACAACCTCACCTGTGGTTAATTCCTCTTGTTTCATTACAGGATTAATGGAGGTCTGTGAACCAATTTCCACCTCCATCTTTTGCATCCCAACAAATGAGAAAACCAAATGCGTTGCCTCATTGGGAACTTCTAAACTGTATTTACCGTCAATATCGGTAATCATACCAAGGGTGGTTCCTTTTACCATCACAGAAACTCCAGGAAGCGTTTCATTCTTCTCATCGAAAACCGTACCTGAAATTTTGCGTTGGGCATCGACCACCTGCATTCCTACAAACAACAGAAATGCAATCAAAAACGTTATTTTTCGCATATACACGAGATTTTTGAGTGGTTAAATTTTGAGTGATTTTTTAAAAATTAATTTTTTGCAAATTTAAAAAAAAAATTTAATTTTTCGCAAAATTTTTTCAATTTTTTTAACAAAAAACTAAATTTTTTTCATAAATTTTTTCCCCCTGATTTGTAAATTTTTAAAAGTAAAAAAAGAACATAAAAAATACCGAACCAAACTCCAAAAACTACCCCAAAATATGAAAAAATTAACCAAAAAGGCGACCTCGCTCGCAAAGACCACAATGCTCTTATCTCATTGAAATTCATAGTCTTAGGAATAATTCCCCATTTTTTTGTCAATTTTACTTCTACTTTGTCAAAACGAGAATCCTCTTTCAACGAAATGATTATTTCTAAATTCCCCAAAGAATCGGCAGGTAAATTTTGGGAAAATAAAATCGAAGTCTTCCCTTGAAAATCAGTTTTTTCGCTTCGAAGCAATAATAATCCGAAATTTCTCTTAATTAAAAAATCCATTTCTGCATCAGAAATAAATAATTTCTCGTTTTTTTCATTTTCTCCAAAAACTTCTACATTGATTCTTTGTGAAGAATCAACACAAAAATAAGTTATTTTAATATTTTTTAACTTCTGAACATTCTTTTTTTGAGATAATTGTCGAAAAAAATGAATTATTGACCATCGCCCCTCATCAGAAATAACGTTTTGAAACGAAGGCATTGAACCTCTTCCGACAGAAATTTTATAAAATAATTCCCCATCGCTTTGCGACAAAACTTTTTGAGAACCAACATCAGGAGGCGGAGGAAACAACGAAATCCCGTTATTCTTCAAAGGAATCCCGTGACAAGATTGACAATTCTTCTCATACAAACTCTTGCCCTTCTCAACAACATTTTTCGAAGTTAAAACAGAATTTTTAACCGTCTTTTTGTCGGAAGGAACTTCCCAATTTGTATTTTGTGAATAACCCGAAAAACTAAAAAAAATTAAAATAATTAAAATAATTAAAAAAATGTTAATATTGTTCTTTTTCATTGGGAAAATTTAACGTTTTAACATCTTGAATATAATTTTTCACTGCACCTTGAATTTCAGAAAACAAATCAAGATAACGCCGCAAAAATCGAGGTGAAAATTCTTTATTAATCCCGACCATATCGTGAAAAACTAAAACTTGCCCATCAGTTTGATTACCCGCACCAATTCCGATAGTGGGAATTTTTAACTCTTTCGAAACTTTGCCTGCCAGCTGTGCAGGAATTTTCTCTAAAACCATCCCAAAACAACCCGAATCTTCAAGCAAATGAGCATCTTCGAGAAGTTTTTTTGCCTCTGGTTCATCTTTCGCTCGCACAGAATAAGTCCCAAATTTAAAAATTGACTGCGGAGTAAGTCCCAAATGCCCCATTACGGGAATTCCTGCCGACAAAATTCGAGAAATCGAGTCTTTTATCTCAGAACCGCCTTCCATTTTTATCGCATGCGCACCTGTTTTTTTCATTATCTGAATAGCAGATGCCAACGCTTTGCGAGAATTTCCTTGATAAGTGCCAAACGGCAAATCAACAACAACCAACGCCCGCGAAACCGCCCGCACCACAGAAGCTGCGTGATACATCATATCTTGCAGTGTTATCGGTAAAGTTGTGTCGTAACCCGCCATAACATTCGAAGCCGAATCACCGACTAATATAATGTCAATGCCTGCACTGTCGAGAATTTTTGCGGTGGAATAATCATAACCCGTAAGCATTGCGATTTTCTCGCCGCGTTGTTTCATTTCCTGAAGAATGTGCGTAGTTACTTGTTTAATTTCCTTATAAACAGACATAAAAAAAAGTTTATTGATGAAAAAAATAATTTTTTTATTATTTTTTGCAGCAAAAATAATAAAATTTTTCGAAAAAACAATTTTTTTGAGAAAATAAAAAAATTCTATCAAACTTTTGAGAATTTGACAGAATTTTTCGAAAAAGTTGAAAATAATTTATTTGCGAATGAAAATAAAATCGCCGCCTCTGTCGTCAACGCCGAAAATGATGCCGTATTGTGGAAGAGTTGAACTATTATTTCCGACAATTTGTTCAATTTGTTGAAATAATTCGCTTGCCGACAAACATTTCTGTTTATTTGTCTCTAATTTCAACGACAATTCCTCGAAAAATTTACTTTTATTCGGCACCGTTTTTAATGTGCCGCT
>DYQK01000238.1 GCA_020719385.1 Rikenella microfusus
TTTAATTTTCTGATTTTTTTTTCCATTCCAAAGTTTCTTTTATACGATATGATTTTCCATTCATGTTTAAAATATGTGCTTTATGTGTTAATCTATCGACCATTGCGGCGGTTAATATTGTGTCGCCAAAAATTTCACCCCAACGGTCAAATGGTAGGTTGGTGGTGATTATCGTTGATTTTATTCCGGCTCGTAATGATAGGTTAGAGAACAGTAATTCAGCTCCATCCTTGTCAAATGAGATGTATCCGAATTCATCGCAAATCACTAAATCATATTTTTCAAAACGATTTTCAAATTGTCGTAATGTTTTTTCCGAGCGACTTTCTTTTAGTTGGGTTATTAATCGGGGAACGGTTGTAAAAAGTACTTTGTAATCTTTCAGACAAGCTCTAATGCCCAATCCAATAGCTATATGTGTTTTGCCGGTACCCGGATTTCCGGAAAAAATTATATTTCTTCCTTGTTTTACAAAATTTAAATTTTCGAGTTCCGCCAATTTTGTTTTGCCGTCAGCTGGCAAATCATCTCGATTTAAATCTTCTAAATATTTTTTGTACGGAAATTCTGCCAGACGTATTCGTGAAGCTTTTCTGCTTTCGTTTCTTGATACGTATTCAAGTTCTAATAATCTATGTAAGAACTTGTTATAATCGCCTTGTTCTGACGAAAATTCGTCCAGAAGTGTTTCAAAATTTTGACGTATTCCGGGCAAACCAATTTCTTTTGTCAGTGATATTATTTTTTCGTTGAGCGTTTCCATTTCTTAATTATTTTAATTTCAAATTAGTTCAAATTAATTGTTTTTTAGTTATAAATTTCGGTTAATTGTTTTAATAATTCCTGCGAATATTGATGTATTTCATTATCCGTATTTTGCTTTATTTCAGGTTCTTCAGATTTTTCTATGACCGCCAATATTTTATCTTTATTGATATTTGTGGGACAGATTTTTTGCAATTTTCCGATAGCTTTTTCAAGCGTTTCGATGCTCGTATTTTTATTTTTACAATATTGCAATAATTCGATAAAATCCCGATTTTCTGTTGTAAAATATTCTTGATAAATTGTCTTGATTTTTTCATCGGATTGAGCTAAAGCAATCGAACTTTTTAAGGCTCCGGGTTTGCGAAAAAGTGTTGTAAGATAATGATTTATATCTAATGTCCATGTGTGTGCGCCATAGCTTCGGAGATGAGTTCCCAGAGTTTGATTGTTGTAATATGGAACAATTTTTTCGGCAAATATTCTGATGCTGATTAATTTTCCAACCAAAAAATCGGGTACAGAATATCGATTTCCATTGACAATAATTGTTGAATATTTGTCGGCTTTTGAATACGCTGTTTCAAAACTTATGTACGGAATATTGGTCGAAAATAAATGTTCTTTTTCTTCTGTAAATAATTCGTTAGCTGTCTTATTATCTGATAGTTGTTGTGGCTCGGTATTGAGTTTTTCTAATATTTTTTCCAGATGTGCGTTTGCTTCTGAAATATCAGTAAAATTTATTTTTTTGCTAAAAGATTTTCTTCGAATATATTCTACACTTCTTTCAACATGTCCTTTTTCATTGCCACGGCGAATGTTACAAAACCGAAAGCCAAACTTGTAATAATTTGATAATTCGAGCAATCCATCGGTTGCTTGCTTTTCTTTATGACCTACAAATTTTTTTATCGCAACTCGCATATTGTCGTAAACCAGCTCTTTGGGAACTCCTTTTGTGTGTTCAAAAAAATCAATATGACTTTGGCTAAATGCCAGTGTATCTTGTTTGTAAAACAATTTTCCCCAGCGATAATTGCTGTAAGCACTTGTAAAAACTGCCAGATTTAATACTTGAAGTTTTCCATTAAAATACAATTTTACATCACCCCGGTCAAATTCGCAGGTATGTCCCGGTGCGTA
>DYQK01000004.1 GCA_020719385.1 Rikenella microfusus
AAGCAAGAAGAAACTTGCTGCGAGCAAAGAACTTCTTTCGCAAAAAGATGCTGCAATTTTTGAAAGTAAAGAACTTCTTTCGCAAAAAGATGCTGCACTTTCGCAAAAAAACGCTGAAATTGCAAAACATCGTCAACAAATGTTGGATTTGGCAAAAATGTTGAAATCTCTGAGTGTTTCTGTTGAGATAATTGTCGGGAAAACAGGTTTGTCGCAACAGGAGATAGAAAATTTTTAACAGAAGGACCTTGTCAAACTTTAAAAATTTGGCAAGGTTATAAAAGAATTAATAATATTCTAAATTTTATGACTTTATTTTTTGTTTTGGTAACGGTTTTGGTTTCTGCTTGGGCATTTCAAAATCAGTCAATTTTTGAGAAATGTAAATTTAATGCGTCTTACATTTATCACAAAAAAGAATTATATAGAATGTTGTCTCACTCGCTGATTCACGCAGATTGGGCTCATTTGGCGTTTAATATGATTGGTCTTTATAGTTTTGGTGACTTTGTTGAGACATTCTTTTCTATGCATTTTTCTGATGGTTTAGGGAAAATCTATTATGTGTTATTATATTTGTCGGGTATTGTTGTTGCTTCATTATCAACGCTTTACAAGCACAAAGATCATGAATGGTATAATTCTGTTGGTGCTTCGGGAGGCGTTTCGGCAGTTGTTTTTGCTGCGATATTTTTAAATCCGATGTTAGGAGTGAACTTATTTTTAATTCCTATTGATATTCCTGGATTTATTTTTGCTATTGCATATTTGGCTTATTCGCATTATATGAGTCGAAGAGGAGGCGATAACATTAATCATGATGCCCATCTTTATGGGGCAGTTTATGGTTTTCTCTTTCCATTAATTCTAGAACCTCGTTTAATAAATATGTTTATAAACAGTTTGATGGGATATTGAAAAAAAATTTTTTTTCATTTTGTTAAATGAAAAATTTTTTGTATCTTTGCAAAGTTTAATTTTTTTAATTATTCACCTTAAATTTTAGTGTATGATGTCAAAAATGAAGATTCTTTTCGTTTTGTTATTCTTTTTGGCGAGCGGTGTTCTTTATGCTCAGACCGAAAAAGAAAAAGCGTTAATCGAAAAAGGGTTGCTGAAGTTCCAAGAAACTTCACCTGACCGCGAGATTGCTCCTACCTTAGTGAGCGTAAATCCAAGCAAAGCGGTAAAAAAATCTGCTTTCAAAAAAGCAGTGCGTTCCCATAAAAATAAAGCACAATGGGACATTCTCTACTCGTTTAATGTTCACGCTGCAGGTGAACAAGCCGTTGAGACCGATGGTCAATACATTTACACCACAAAGTGGGGAGCAGGAAATAATTTGTTTTTCAAGTATGATTTACAGGGAAACTTTTTAGATTCGTTCTCTATTGCGGGTGCAACTTCGGTTCGCGACCTTGCGTATGACGGTCAATATTTTTACGGCAGTACGAATGCGACAAGCATTTATCAAATCGATATGAATTCGCATACGCTTGTCAGTACAATTTCTACTCCTGTTGTGACTCGTCATTTGTGTTATGACCCAACTGCTGATGGCGGTAATGGTGGTTTTTGGTGCGGTCCTTGGGACGGAATGGTTTTAGTTAGTCGCACAGGCACACAGTTAAGCACTTTAACAACAGGCTTGACAGGTGTTTATGGTTCTGCTTTCGACAATGTTTCTGCAGGTGGTCCATATTTATGGTTATTTAACCAAGACGCAACCGAACCCAAGGTTGACATTGTGAAAGTTGAAATTGCCACAGGTACAATTGTTGAGACTCACGATGCTTCTGATGTTCCAGGAATGGATCCAGCAGCGTTAGCAGGTGGGATGGCTTCTTCTGAAACATTGGTTCCTGGCAAATTCGTTTTACTTTGTAATGCTCAGCAGGATCCGAATTTTGTGTTTATTTATGAAATCGCAAACACTGCTGCTGCAGGTGCGCCTGCTGTAGCAACGAATTTTGTGGTAACTCCTGGTGCAAATGGTGCGTTAAGTGCTGTTTTAACTTGGACAAATCCTTCAACAACAACAAATGGTGCGGCGTTAACTTCATTAACGGGAGTCAAGATTTATCGTGATGGCGATTCTATTTACACTTTAACAGGAGTAACTATTGGTGGCACTGCTACTTGGACAGATAATTCTGTTACCGCAGGCAATCATGTGTATATGGTTAAGGGTTATAACGCAGATGGTGATGGTTCAGCAGCAAATGCAAATGCTTGGGTTGGTCCCGATGTTCCTGCTGCTCCGACTGCTGTTGAGTTAACTGCTGCTGGAAATGATGGACAAATTACTTGGGTTGCTCCGACAACGGGTTTACATAACGGTTATTTCACAGGAGTGACAGGTTACAAAATTGTTCGTAATCCTGGTGCTGTTGTTGTTGAGGCAAATTTCAACGGTACAACTTATCTTGATACAACAATTTCTGCTCCTGGAATGTATAGTTATACAATTACTTCGTTAAATGCTTCGGGAGAAGGTGGTTCAACAACTTCGAATGAAGTATTATTGCATTCTGAGGGAATGGTTTTGATGGCAAATGGCACGGTTACCGTTTCAGAGGGAACATTTTATGATTCAGGTGGTCCAACAAGTCCTTATGCTGCGAGCGAAAATTATGTTATGACATTTATGCCTCCGACAAAGGGTGGGAAAATGACTTTCGTTTTCAATACCTTCGCTGTAGAGTCGGGTTATGATAAACTTTACGTTTATGATGGTCCAGATGAAACTGCATCTCAAATTGCGGGCAGTCCATTTTCAGGTTTGACCGTTCCTGCGGCTTTGGCGTTAGTTCGTTCTTCTCACGAGACAGGTGCTTTAACGTTCAAATTTACTTCGGATAATTCTGTACAAAAAGATGGTTGGGATGCAACAATTAGCGTTTTCAATCCTGCTAGTGTTCCTGGCTGTACAAATTACACAAACCCAATTAATGGAGCAACCAGCATTAACCCCAATGCTGTTTTACAATGGGCTGTTGAACCTAATGCTACAGAATATGATGTTTATTTAGGCACAACTTTACCTACAACTCCAACAGCAACGGTTTCTGCACCTCAATATGTCGCTGCAATGGCACCAAATACAACTTATCATTTCAAAGTTGTTCCGAAAAACGCTATTGGTCTGGCTACGGGTTGTCAAGAAATTACTTTCACAACCGGCGATGCTGTTGAAAGTTTCGAAGCAGGAAAAATTCCTGACGGTTGGAAAGTTTATAATCTTGACGGTGATGGAAAACAATGGAAAGCCTCAAACACAGGAACTGGTGCGCACACAGGTACTTGGGTTGTGAATGTTGGTTACAACTCATCAGGGAATAATGACTGGTTAGTTCTTCCAAGATTAAAACCTACTGCAGAGAAACATACCTTCTCGTTTTGGGCAAAATCAGGAAGCAGTTATTTTCTCGAAGATATGAATGTTGTTTTATCAACAACAGATACTGTTCCTGAAAGTTTCACAGTTCAACTCGGAACTTATACTGCAATGGCAAATTCTTGGACAGAATTTACGTTTGATTTAACTCCTTATATCAACCAAGAAGTGTATGTTGCTATTGTTTGTGTTTCTGTTGACCAATCTACATTGAATGTTGATGATGTTACCGCTCCGATTCTTTATCTTGACAACGATATGAAAGCCGTTGCCGTGGCAGGTAATGCTACCCCGACTGTAGGCGAGGAACAAATTTATCAAGTTGTTGTGAAAAATGCAGGTATGTTACCTCAAAGTAATTATACCGTTAATTTGTTTAAAGATGGAACATTAGTCGCTTCACAAGCAGGCACAGAACTTACACCTCAAGCAACAGGTTCATTTGATTTTCCAGTAACTTTTGACGTAGAAGGAAATGCTACCCTTCTCGGACAAGTTGTTTTTGCAGGCGACCAAGATACTTCGAACAATAAAACTGCTCCATTTGCAGTTAATGTTCAAGCATCAGGTACGGTTGTTGTCAGTGTTGGTACGGGGGCAACTCTCAACCCAATGCCTTTAGATTTTTATTGGAAAAATAGTTTGAGTGAGGAAATTTATTACTCGACAGAATTAAACATTGGTGGTTTGTTGACAGGAATTTTCTATCATACAAGTTTTGCTACAGGTTTAATGCAAAAACCTGTAAAAATTTGGGTTGGCGAGACACAATCTGCAAACCTTGCTGATGGTTGGATTCCTTCTACTGAATTGACCTTAGTTTTTGACGGAGTTATTGATTTTCCTGCAGGCGAGCATGATATTTTCATTCCATTTACAGCACCTTTCATCTACACAGGTGGAAATTTAGTTGTTTTGGCAAATCGTCCTATGGATTCTCAATATTTTGCAAATTGCAAATTCAAATCGACAGAATGTTCAACAGCAGATGCACGTAGCCGTTTAGCTGCTTCTGATTCACAAACTTATGACCCTGCTAATCCTCCTGCAGCTGCGTCTTCACAAATCAAAGCGTATTTCCCAAATACTTCGTTTATGTTCAATACCGAAGGTCTTGGTGCTTTGGAAGGTTATGTAACTGTTGGAACAGATTCTGTGGCAGATGTTGAAGTTTCTATCGCAGGAACACAAATCAAAACCTTCACTGACGAAAATGGTCATTATATTTTCCCATATCTTTTTGCAGGTACAAGAGAAGTTGTTGCTTCGTTATATGGTTATTATGACGCAACCGCAACGGTAACTATTGTTGGAGACATCACGGTTCAACAAAACTTTACTCTTACTTCTTTGCCAAGAATTACAGTTAGCGGACACGCTGCTTTAAGCGATATTCCTAACGTAATGGTTACAAATGTTGCTGTAGAAATTATGGGTTATGACACAGTTGCTATTGACACAACTGACGCAAACGGTTATTTCGAGTTTACTAATTTATATGGTGGACAAGAATATTTCGTTGCAGCAGAATATTTACCTGGCGGTTATCAAATATTTGAGGACACTATCGTTGTTGGAGCATCGAATTATGATATGGGAACAATTTTGATTCCTGAACAAACTCGTCCACCAAAACGTTTAACTGCTGTTGATAACGTAACAAACGCTCGTTTAACTTGGTGGAATCCGAATTCTGTTTCAAGCGTTGAACAATGGATTCATTGGGATGACGGAGCAAATTACTCTTCTATCGGAACAGGCGCCGCTGCTGATTTTGATGTCGCAGCAAGATATACTCCCGAAGATTTGACAACATTAGGTGTTGAACAAGGTCAATATTTAACGAAAATTAAAATTTTTGTTAGAGAAGCTGCTTCTACTTACTCTGCACGCGTATGGGTCGGCGGAGACGCAACTGCTCCTGGAACAATGGTTGTTGACCAACCTTTGAACATCACCGCTGCCGACACAGGCATTTGGTACGAAGTACTTTTAACTTCACCTGTCGAAATTGACCCAACTCAAGAATTATGGGTCGGTTATAACATCAACACAACAGGAGGACATCCTGCAGGCATTGATGCAACAACAATGGGTGGCGGCACAGTTGACGGAAAAGGAAATATGATTTATTTCCAAGGAGCTTGGTCTACTGTTTATGCTCTCGCACAAATTGAAGGTAACTGGAACATTCAAGGTTTCGTTGCAAACGATGCAAAAGGCGAAGCAAAAGTATTCTTAAACAAATACAACGTTTACCGCGTTAAAAACGACACAATTGTTGAAGCTCTCGCAACGAATGTTACCGATACTTTCTACACAGATAACACTTGGGCTGCAGCAACTTTCGGCGTTTACAAATACGAAGTAAAAGCAGTTTACACGAATAATGTTCTTTCAGACCCTGCAGTTTCTAATGAATTGCCAAGAGGAATGAATGTTCCTGTTGCTGTAACTATTACCTCGAATGTTGGTGGTGTTGTTGCAGGTGCGAAAGTTGTACTTGTAAACCAAACAAATCCTTCTCTCAAATATGAAGGCGTTTCTAACGCTTCAGGTGTTGCGAATATTGATTCGGTTTGGCGAGGCACTTATGATATAAAAGTTTCTCACCCATTACACGAAAGTCTCGCAGATACTATTGAAGTTGATAATGATGTCAACAATTTCTCTGTTGTTTTAATTGAGAAAATTGTTCCTCCTTCCAATGTAAATGTTGTTACGAATCCTTCTGCAGCGATAATTAATTGGAATCGTCCGGGTGCAATTTCGGGTTATCAAGAAGAATTTAATTCTTTACCTGACTGGACATATTCTACTCCTTCGAAATTCTCTGTCGTTGATGGAAAATTGACAGTGACAGGTGTTGGTTCAACAACTCGCGAAGACGCATATCCTGCTGACGCAATATTCGGTGATTTTACCTTAGAATTTGAAGTAACTAAAGCGGCTGGCAGCGAAACAGGTTCGCACGGAGCATTTATTCGTTCTAATGGTTCAGTTGTTCCTGCTTCCTGCACAGGTTATAGAATTAATCTCACCGCAGACGGTTCTTACGGCGTTTGGAAATACACAGGAGGAAGTCCTGTTGCAATTCAAGGATGGACAACAGCAAACTATCTCAACGCAGGCATTGGTGCTTCGAATGTTGTTACCGTCAACGCTGTTGGTTCACACTTCGATATTTATTTCAACGGACAATTAGAATTCTCTTTTGACGATGCAGATCATGCTGAAGGAAATATTACATTATTGATGTATGATAGCGATCCTGCTGACGTTGCTACTTTCGATTATTATCACGTTTCTGAAGGTGCAAAATTAGCAAAAGCAAAAACTCCAAAACATTCGTTCCGTCAACAATTAAAAGGAGACGAAAATCAATGTTTTACTACTTTGAACAGACGAAACAATGTTCCTGTTAAAGGTTTATTATACGGAACAAACAACAGCAAGCCCGTTGTTGCTTACTCTATCTCAAGAGGTTTAGTTGAAAACGGTTCAGTTAATACTTGGAATGAAGTTGCGTTAGTGACCGATACTTTCCACACAGATTATACCTTCGTTTCCTTACCACAAGGTACTTACAAATATGCGGTTAAGTCACTCTATATGAACGGACAACTTTCTGACCCCGCTATTTCGAATGAAGTTTATTGCAATATGTTCGCTGCAGTTACTTTGAATGTTACAACAAACGGCGGAGACGCTCAAGGTGCAGTTGTTACTCTCACAAACGTTGACGGCAATCCTGAACACGAATATATCGCAACTGCTCCCGCAAGTGGAATCGTTATCTTTAACGAAATCTGGAAAGGTACATACAATTTGACCGTTACAAAAACAGGATTCCAAACTTATACGCAAAACGGAATTGCTGTTCAAAATGCAACAATAACACTCAACGCTAATTTACTCGAAGTACTTGCTCCAGTTGTAAATCTTCAGGCACAAGTTATTGACAGAAATGTCAACTTATCTTGGATGTTAGGCGGCGGTGCTTCAGCAACTTGGATGAAATGGTGTGCTGAAGAGTACAACACAGGAATCGGTGGAGGACAAAGCCCATTTGGTTTTGACTTCGCTGCTGCTTTTGAACCCTCTGACTTAACTGCACACAACGGTAAATTACTCAAAAAAGTTAAATTCTACCCAACAGACCCAACTGCAACTTATTCAGTTAAAATTTGGCAAGGTGCAGACTCAACACTCCTCTTTGAACAACCAATTGCAACATTCGACACAGGAACTTGGAACGAAATTGAACTCACAACTCCAGTAACTATTGATGCCTCGCAATTATTGCTCATCGGTTTCTCGTGCAGCGCTGTTCCTTATCCCGCAGCGGTTGACGCAGGTCCAGCTCTTGTCGGCAAAGGTGATTTATTAAATGACGGAACAGGATGGTATTTCCTCAGCGGTTTCGGTTTAGATTACAACTGGATGATTCAAGGAATGGTTGATTATGGAAAAGAAATGAAAGTTCTCTCCCATAACAAAGCAGTTACAGGTTATGACGTTTATATTGACAACATGACCTCGCCTGTCGCAAATGTTAAAACACAAAATTACTCTGCGACCAACCTTTCACTTGGAACTCATACAGCAGGCGTAAAAGCAGTTTATGCTTCAGGCGCTTCGCAAATGACGACCATTACTTTTGAAATCCCAAATCAAAATCCTTCGTTCTCTTCAACACCAGTTACAGAAGTTTACGCAACAAGACCTTATTCTTATAACGTAACAGCAACTGACCCAGACGCAGGACAAACTCTTACTATCACAAAAACTGCCGCTCCAGAATGGTTAACATTAACCGACAACGGAAACGGAACAGCTAAATTACGCGGAACAACCGCAACACCAGGAACTTATAACGTAACATTAACCGTCTCTGACGGAATTGCAACTGCAACACAAACATTTGCTATTAATGTTCTCGTTGTTCCTAACGTTGCTCCAGCAATTACCTCAACTCCTGTTGAAACAGGTAATCTGGGTGCTGCTTATCTCTACGAAATCATCGTTACAGACCCCGACACCGCAACAACAATAACCGTAAACGGAACAATCCCAACTTGGGCTTCAATAACTAAAGTTGACAACTACAACTTCAGACTCGAAGGCACGCCAGACGCAGAAGAAACATTTGATGTTACCTTAGTTGCAACTGACGGAGTAGAAACTGACTCGCAAACATTCCAAATTGTTGTTGGACCCGCATTGAACGAAAACCCAACATTCACTTCAGAACCCGTTTTGGCAGGAACTGTCGGCGTTGAATATACTTATGAAGTTGTTGCTATCGATGTTGACGGCGACGTATTAGCATTCACCGCTGAAAAACCAAATTGGTTAGAATTAGCAGAAGGTGCAAATAATGGAGAAGCATTATTATCAGGAACTCCAACAGAAAAAGGAAACTTTGATGTAACATTAGTCGTATCAGATGGAAATGGCGGCGCAGATACGCAAATTTTTGTCATTACAGTTGCTACAGCACCTATCAATAACAAACCCGAATTTGTATTCCCTGTTCCAGTTCCAGACACTCTCGAAATTGTACAAGATTCTATTTACAATGTTCCATTTGGAGTAATGGATGCTGACAACGATGATTTAACTCTTTCCTTAGGCGTAACTTATTCTTGGCTCACGCTCACTAATCTCTCTGATACAACAGCATTGCTCACTGCTAACACCGCAGGACTTCAAGAAGGTACTATTTATCCCGTTATTGTTTCTGTTACAGACGGAAAAGACACAACAACAAAAGCATTTTCTGTAAAAATCTTGAAAAAAGATGCTGTAAACTCGCTTGACGCTGCTAAAGTTTCTGTTTATCCAAATCCAACAGCCGACGTAGTTAAAGTTTCTGTCAAAGGAATCAATAATTACACAATTTTTGTTCGAGATTTGAACGGAAAACTCGTTGCTACGAAACTCGCTAATAACGAACTTTCTACTCTTGATTTATCTGCTTTGCCGTCAGGAACTTATCTCATCACGGTAAAAGAAGGTAACAAAACTTACACTCAACAAATTATTGTAAAATAATTTGATATCTCAATATTCTGTCAAGTCTTAGGACTTGACAGATTTTTTTTAAAAAAAATATCTACGCATAAAAAATGGAAAATATCGAAATTCGTTTACCTTTTGGAATAAAATTTTCGAAAAGCGAAATACAACAATAATTCACAAATTGAAGTTTACAAAAATCTTTTTTTATTAAAAAATGTTAAAAAAAATATTTTTTTCGCTTCTTGCAATTTGCAATTTTTTGTTTTCTTTCTCTCAAGAAAATAAAATCATTGACCACATTGTTGCCGTTGTCGGTACAAAAATTATTACTCTCTCCGAGATTGAGTCCCAATATATGCAGTATCAAGCACGCGGCTATCACCAAAATGCTGATATGAAATGCGTTATTTTTGAAGAACTTCTTTTTCAACGACTGCTGTTAAATCAAGCAGAACTCGATAGTTTGCAAATTTCCGACAAACAAGTGGACAAAGAACTCGAAGCAAGAGTCTCTTCCATCGTTGAACAAATGGGCGGACAACAAAAAGTAGAGGAATATTTTAACAAAACGCTCATCGAAATCAAAGAAGACCTTCGAGATGCCATTCACGACCAACTGCTCGCACAAAAAATGCAAGGCGAAATCACAAAAGAAGTAAAATCGTTGCCCTCTGATGTGCAAATTTTTTTCAATAGCATTCCAAAAGATAGTTTACCGACCATTGAGTCTGAAGTTGAAATGGCTCAAATTGTTAAATATCCCGAAGTTTTAGATGAAATGAAAAAAATCACAAAGCAACGACTGAACGAATATCGCGAAAGAATTTTAAAAAGTACAAATCCTGACGTAGAATTTGCAGGTTTAGCCCGACTTTACTCCGAGGACAAAGAATCTGCAAAAAATGGAGGAAATCTTGGTTTTATCGGGCGCGGAGAATTAGTGCCTGAATTTGCCGCTGTTGCGTTCAATCTCAAAATCGGCGAAGTTTCGAATATTGTCGAGACAGAATTTGGGTTTCATATCATCAAAGTTCTCGAAAAACGCGGTGAACAAAGCAGCATTTCGCATATTTTGCTCTCGCCGCCTGTTGCTTCGGAGCAAAAAATTAAATCGAAAAATTATCTCGACAGCCTCGCAACCGTCCTTCGCACAAAAAAAGATACTTTGACTTTTGAGGAAACAGCAATGTTTTACTCCGAAGATAAAAATACGCGAAATAACGGCGGTTTAATTGTGAATCCGCAAACAGGCTCGACAAGATTTACCATCAACCAACTTGACGCAGCAACCAATTTCACTCTAAAAACGATGAATATCGGTGAGATTTCTGCTCCTTTCGAAACGAAAGACGAGAAAGGAAAAGTTTGTTACAAAATTATTTGGTTAAAATCTCGCACAAAGGAACATATTGCGAATCTCAAAGATGATTATCAGAAAATTATGGAATTTTCTTTGAGAAAGAAAAAACAAGACGCAATAAACAAATGGATTTTGGAAAAACAAAAAACTACTTACATTCACATTGATAATTCGTACAAAAATTGTTCGTTCAATTTTAAAGGATGGCTGAAATAAAATGTTTTTGTAAATAAAAATACTCTGACAAAATTAAAAAAATTGTCAGAGTTTTAATCTTCTACTCAATAACAAACTTTTGTGTCGCGGTTTTTTCATTTGAAATGAGTTGTAAAAAATAAATTCCCCTTGTTAAATGTGAAAAATCAAAGTTTTGTTTACCTTTTTTCACTGACATTTTTCCCGAATAAACATTTTGTCCGTTTAAATTTAAAATTTTTACCTCAACAAATTGTTCTTTCTCAAACTCAATAAAAAATTGTCCGTTATTAGGATTTGGCTGAACTTTTTTCTCCGCAATCTCCTGATTTTCAACAGAAACAGGAATGCCGCTCTGCGTTAAATAAACATTTTTCATCTCCCCACTATTGCCGTAATGAACTTTTATTGTCGCACTTCTGTCTTGACGAGAATTATTTTCTCCAACAGAAACGTAAATTGTCGAAGACATTTCACCGCTTCGAACATCAAAATTCACCCACGATTCCGCACACGAAACCGCCCAATAAGTATTTGAGGCAAAACCTAAACTCGAAGAACCAACAGAATGCGAAAAATACATTTGTGAATTGGCAAGACTCAACTTCGGAGTAATCGAAATTTTACTCGTCAAAGTGGTTGTGTTATTTCGCCAATGGTCGTCAAAAGTAAACTGATTTTTATAAATGGCAATTCCAACGAAATATTCGCCCGCAGGAACATTCCAAGGAATAAACCGATTTGCCCCAAAACGAGAACGACTTTCCGCATTAAAATTATCAAAATACAGATAACTGCCCAATTCATAATCATTCGCAGGAATATCGCGGTTGCGAGAAAGAAAAAATTGTACCCGCACATCCGACAAACTAACATTCGAGTTATTCTCTGCGGTAACATTCGAAATAGAAATTACCTCGTCAGGCTCATAAACAGCTTTATCTGTTGTACTTGGTCGCAAATTAAATTGAGAAACATCGGGGTCGGCATAATATGACTCAATTCCTACATCAACATAACTTTTTATTGCAGTCTGCGATTTATAATGTTGACGCAAAAGATACGCATCTGCGGCGTGTAAAAGTCTACCGTTCTCATAAATATTTTGATAACCGCCGTGCATAATACTTAATTGGTCGTAAGCATAAGTTTCGGAGTACGGACCAAGCATAAAACCGCAAACGTGACCCAACTCGTGCATCGAAACTTGAACCAAATTATAAATATTCGAACCATTAATTACGTCATCAATGTTTTCTGACCAAGAATAACTCGGATTATACATATGATCAGACTCCGCTATTGGTCCACAATCTGCCTCCGCATACGTAATTGTCATTCCCAAAGCACCGCCCCATTGAAAACCATATTGAGAATTTAAAGCCTCGTTGCTAACAGAATTACAAAACTCATTTACACCGTTATTTCCTGCAAAACTTCCATCACTGTCGATGTAAGAAAAAATATCCATCACCAAATTCATATCATACATAATATTATTATAGACTCCAAATTCAGAAAACGATGAAGGAACTTGTTTCATAACAATATTTAACGAATGAGAACCACACATTCCAAGACTGCCATGTTTAATATCAGATTTTTTTACCTGAAAAAAACTTGATTTCTCTTTTGTGAACAAACTTTTTATTGCGAAACACTCAAGTTCATTATTTTTATTCCTAAAATAATAAAAACCTTGACCATCAAGTCTCAATTTCTTCTCTTTCAAAGGTGTTTTTAAAATTTTTTTCTGTATTATCTCAATAACTTGAGATTTTTCCATAGGTGAAAGTGAATCTTTCTTGAGATTTTTCGACTCAAAAACTTGATCCTTAGAATCTGACGAAACAGGAAGAGACTGATTTCTCAATATTAACGTATCATTTTGATACTCAAACTGATTATTCGCAATTTTTTTCACAGAGTTTTTCGAAAAACTCCATTTATTTCCGTCATAACCTGTGATAATTTTCTTTGAAACATCAATAACATACTCTTTTCCCGTTACAGAATCTTTTATCACCTCAAATTTGCCTTGAAAATTTCCCAAAATCGGATTTGAGTAAACTTTCTCGTTGTCAAAAGTGAAAATTAAATAACGTTTATCGACCTCGAAGTGCGGCATATCACTGACAGAAATATTTTTGCCGTCAAGTTTGCCGCCTGCGTAGGTGAGAGAAAATGTCTTTGCGTTTTTTTGCTTCGCATTTTCTGAAAAATGCACCCACTCAATAGAACGAAAAAAGACATCTGTAAAAATCATTGTGCGTTTTTCATTCCAACGACAAGAAATTTTTTCAACCGTGCCGACAAAAATTGCGTCTGAGGTTTGAGCAATTTCATTTATCGACAAATCAACAGGCTGCGAGATTACAAAATTTATTTTCAAAACGAAAATTAAGAAAAGAAAAAATAATTTTTTCATAAAAAACGAAATTAAATATTTACAAAAATAAAAATATTTTTCGAGAAATATTTCAAAAAAAGTTGAATATTGAAAAAATAAATTCTAAATTTGCCGCACAAAATATTTTCGTTTCTCAAAAATTTTTTATGCACAAGTTTTCAAAGTTTTTTCTCCTTATAATTCTGTTTTTGTTATTTTTCAAAGAAAATAACGCACAATTTTATTACGGACATCAAATGGAATTCGGCAAAAATCGGGTTCAATATGGCGAATATTATTGGACTTTTTATCGTTATGAAAAATTTGATGTATATTTTTATCTCAACGGGAAAAATCTCGCTCAATATACGGCTTCTGTCGCTGCGAGAAAACTTGCTGAATTTGAGAATTTCTTTAACCACACGCTCGACCATCGAATAGTTTTTATTGTTTACAACAAACTTTCCGAGTTTCGACAAAGCAACATCGGACTTGTTACCGCAGATAATCAAGCAAACACTGGCGGCGTAACAAAAATTATCGACAACAAAGTGTTTCTCTACTTCGAGGGCGACCACAAAAATTTTGATACGCAAATATCAGCAGCTATTGCTGAAGTGCTTGTGAATCAAATACTTTACGGCGGAAATTTTCGCGAAAAAATCACAAATTCTACGTTGATAGAATTGCCCGAATGGTACACAAAAGGGTTAATCTCGTATCTCTCGAATGAATGGGATTTTGAAATCGAAAATCGTATAAAAGACGGAATATTGAGTGGAAAATATGAAAAATTTAATTATCTTTTGAACGAAGACGCTCAGTTTGCGGGGCATTCTATTTTTTATTACGTTGCACAAATTTATGGAAAAGCCGTGATTCAAAACATTATTTACATGACAAGAATCAATAAAAATGCGGATAGCGGTTTTATGTACGTCCTGGGTGCGTCAGTGAAGGATATTTCTTTCGATTGGTTAAATTTTTACAAAGAGAAATTCCAAAATTTTTCAGATTCTTCGTTGCGAGAGAAAAAAAATGAAGTTAAAAAACGAATCAAAAAAGACAGAGTTTATCAACAAATGAAAATGAGTCCCGATGGGAAAAATCTTTGTTACTCCACAAATCAGTCGGGAAAATATAAAATTTATATTTACAACATCGAGACGCAAAAACGCAAAAAAATTCTCACTCGCGAGCATAAACTTGAACAAATTACTGATTATTCTTTTCCCTCTCTTGCGTGGCATCCTTCGGGCAAAATCCTTACGTATTTCACCGAAGAGGAAGGAAAATTGTTTATTTCTCATTACGATTTAGAGACAAAACAAACTTCGCGAAATTATTTTTTCTTTTTCGAAAAAGTTTTAGATTTTAGTTATTCCAACAACGGTGCAAAAATGGTGCTTTCTGCGATTTTGAACGGGAAATCTGACATTTTTATCTACAATGCTGCCTCAAATTCTGTCGAAACAATTACAAAAGATATTGCCGATGATTTGCAACCGCGTTTTATTGAAAATTCTACGAAAATTATTTTCTCCTCGAATCGAATTAGCGACACAATAACTTTTGACAAAGAAACGGCACGCGAGTTTTTACTAACAAATATTTCTCAATCTTATGATTTGTTTATTTTTGATTTAAAAACGAGAAATAAAATTTTAACGAGAATTTCAGAAACACCGTATATCAATGAATATCAACCAATTGAGGTAAAACCGAATACTTTTTTGTATCTCAGCGATGAAAGCGGAATTATTAATCGACAAATCATTCGTTATGACAGCACAATTTCTTACATTGATACGGCGGCACATTATCGGTATTTTAGTACCAAAAATACCTTAACTTCGTATCCGCGAAATATCGAAAAATTTGATTATCAACCAAAAACTAAAACATTATCTGAAATTTTGTATTTTGACAAAAAATTTCATTTGTTTTACAACGAATTTGATTTCTTAGATACGACTAACAATTCTTTTCAAACCCCTTTTCGCAAAGAATTAACCGCACAAATGCAGAAAAAAGACAGTTTAGGAAAAGTTGAAAAAATTAAACTCGAAAAAGAAAAATTTGAAGCAGATAGTTTGTTGAAAAAACCATTGAAAATTCTCACTCATCCCGATTCTACGTTTCTAAGTATCAATAATTACGTTTTTGAACGCGAGAAAAATAAACAATATGAATATTTATTTCGCCGCGATAGTTTAAAAAGTGAGAAAAAAAGCAACGAAACAGGACTTCCACCTGTGCGGGAATATTTTACGTGGTTTTACATCGATTATTTAGTGAATCAAGTCGATTTTAGTTTTTTAAATTCGTCTTATCAAGCGTTTACAGGAAATGGTTTTTATTTTAACCCTGGTTTTAACGTACTTTTTAAAGTTGGAGCGAAGGATTTGTTCGAAAATTACAAAATTACAGGCGGAGCAAGATTCGCAGTAGATTTTCAAAGCAACGAATATTTGTTGAGTTTCGAAAATTTAAAATATCGTCTCGACAAACAATTCGTTTTGCATCGGCAGGTTTTGGCAAGTATTGAGGAAAATTCAATTCAAAGCGTTGCGACAAAAGTATATACTCACGAGGCAATGACCATTTTGCGTTACCCATTTTCGCAAGTTCTTGCATTGAAAAGCACTTTTAGCTTGCGATACGATGAAGGTATGTTTCTCGTTACCGATTACAGATATTTGAATCGAAAACCAACAGATAAATTTGTGGCAGGTGGAAAATTGGAGTATATTTTTGACAACACTATTTCGCGCGGAGTAAATTTGTTCGAAGGTTTTCGATATAAAATTTTCGGCGAATTTTATCAACATCTCAATGATAAATTTCACAATTTATCAGTCCTTGGTGCGGATTTTCGAAGTTATACAAAAATTCACAGAAATATTATTTGGGCGAACCGTTTTGCGACAAGTACATCTTTTGGAAGTAGTTTATTGATTTATTATCTCGGCGGCGTTGATAATTGGACGAATTTTTTGTCAGGAATCTCAACTTTTGACAGAGAAATTCCTATTGACACAAATTATCATTATACTTATCAAGCCGTTGCGACCAATATGCGTGGTTTTGTGCAAAATGTTCGAAATGGCACTTCATTTGCCGTGTTTAACTCTGAAATTCGTTTCCCAATTATTCGATACTTCGCAAACAGACCGATTAGTTCAGAATTTTTTAACAATTTTCAAATTGTTGGTTTTTTCGATATGGGTTCTGCCTGGACAGGAATAATTCCGTTTGCAAAGAAAAATGCCTACGACATTGAAACGATAAAAAACGGTCCCATCAGAATTACTATTGACAAAGAACGCACACCGATAGTTTACGGTTATGGTTTTGGGTTGCGAACAAAATTATTTGGTTATTTTATTCGCACCGACTGGGCTTGGGGAATTGACGGCGATGTTGAGTTGCCGCAAATTTTTTATCTTTCACTTAATTTGGATTTTTAAAAATATGGAACAAATTCTCTGCGAAATTGATAAAATAAAAACAGAATTAGATTTTTTGCGAAAAAATCTTGACAATTTTACGATTCTCGAAGCGTTGAGGACAGAATTTTTGTACGAAAGTAACCGAATCGAAGGAAATTCCTTGACTTTGCGAGAGACACAATTAATTGTAAACGAAGGAATTACTATTTCGGGCAAAACTGTTCGCGAACATTTGGAAGCAATAAATCACAAAGAAGCAATTTTATTTATCGAAGAAATTGTTTCGCAAAAAATTTCTCTTTCAGAATACGTTTTAAAACAAATTCACTCAATAATTTTGTATGGAATCGACAGAGTGAACGCAGGAAAATATCGTTCTGTGCCTGTAATGATTTCAGGAAGTCAATATTTGCCGCCGCCGCCGTATGTTTTACAAAGTTTAATGGATAATTTTTTTATTTTCTATGAAAAAAATTGCGAAATGTTGCATCCCGTAATTCTTGCCGCAGAGATTCACGAAAAATTAGTCTCAATTCATCCATTCATTGACGGAAACGGAAGAACTGCACGGTTAATTATGAATTTGATTTTGTTACAAAATGGTTTTCCGTTGATTATTATTGGTGGAGACAGCAAAACTCGACTCAATTATTACGAATCATTGGAATTTTCACAAATCAATAACGACAATTCCTGTTTTATTTTGTTTATTGCGGAAAAAGTTTTAGAAAATTTAAAAAGATATTTAAAAATTTTTAAAAATTATTAATTTTTCACAAAAAAAATGTTATTTTTGTCTTTTGAAAAAAATTTTCTCAAAAATGAAAAATAAATTGAAAATTTTGATAATTGATGATATGCTTGCTGATGCAAATTATCTCAAACGTATTATCTCGAAATTGCCGCTTTGGGAAAGCAACATAGAAATGGCGGTTGACAGCACGGAAGGATTAAAAATTTGCCGCGAATTACATCCAGATGTGATTTTTGTTGATTATCTCTTGGGAGCAGAATATGGCGTAAATATTATTAAACAATTCTCAGAAATGGGAATAAATGCGTCTTTTGTTTTGCTAACTGCTTTTGGCAGCGAAAGTGTTGTTACAGAAGCACTGCGCGCAGGTGCATCAGATTATATCTCGAAAAACGAACGCACTACAGAAAACATTGACCGAACACTTCGACATATTTTTCAAAAAAAACAAGCAGACGAAAAATTACGAAAAACAGAAACTAAATTAAAAACAATTATTGAAAATACGAGAACAGGAATTATTACTATTGATATTTGGGGCAATATTATTGAAGCGAATGCCCCATATTTAGACCTTGTTGGACGTTATCTGATGGAGCAAGTCATCGGACATTCCATTTTTGAATGGACTGCATCGAAATATATTCCCAAGATGAAAGAATTTATGCAAGAAGCGTTACAAAACAACGGATTTGACGACAAAGAAGTGGCATACATCAAACCAAGCGGAGAAACGGTCTACATTCTTTTGAACGCCGCAACGGAATATGTTGATAATGAAGTATTTATCTCGTTGTTGTGTCGAGACCTCACTTTTCACAAATTAGCCGAGGAGCAACTTTTACTCGCAAAACAGAAAGCCGAAGAGTCAGATAGGCTCAAAAGTGCCTTTCTCTCAACTATCTCTCACGAAGTAAGAACACCGTTAAACGTAATTCAGCAAGGAGTAACCGTTTTAAAAGAAGAAGATTCTACAGACGAGGTAAAAGAAATGTGCTTTCAATATATCGAAAATAATATTAATATTCTTTTGCGAATGTTTAGCGATATGCTTGATATTGCCGGGATAGAATCGAAACAATTTCACTTAAAAAAACAACGATTTTCTGTTTATTCTTTGTTAGAAAAATTGTTGAAAACTTTCGAAACCGAAAAAATTGTGATGGAAAAAAGTTTTATTGACTTGCGAATCTCTATTTCTGAAGAAAATAAAAATCTCGAAATTTTTACAGACGAAGAATCTTTGTTTAAAGTCTTCTCGCATTTGATACGCAACGCAATTAAATTTACGGACAAAGGTTTTATCGAATTTGGGTACAAAATCAGCCGACATAATTACGTAGATTTTTTTGTCATTGATACAGGAATCGGAATCAAAGCAGAAAAAATTCCTTATATTTTTGATGTTTTTCGAAAAACAAATGAGGATAAAAATCGACTTTTCGCAGGAACAGGCATCGGACTAACGTTGGTAAAAAAAATTCTCAGTACTCTCGACGGCGAAATTAACGTAGTTTCAGAACCGCAAAAAGGGTCAACATTTCACTTTTCGATACAATGTTTATAAAATTTCGAAAAAATTTTTTATCTTTGCAGCGAAAAATTTATCAGAAATGAAAACTTTTATTCAGGAAACTTCACTTTATCCCGATATTATTCAATATTTTCTGCAACAAGGTTTAAGTGCCATCGGCGAAACGAAAATTAAGGAATCGCAACAACGACCCGATATTATTTTTGAATTTGCAGGCGAACAATTTATTGTCGAAGTGAAACTCGACGATGTCGAAAAAGTTTTGTCGCAGGCGGCAACGCAAGTGATTCGTTATGCGTTTCAACTCGGAATACAAAATTGTCTCGTTTTTGTTTATCCGAAATATCTCAAAGAGCAAGAAATTTTGAATCAAGATTTTTTGCGAGAAATCGTTTGCAAAACAGAAATGTATGTGCAGGTAACGGTCTCTTCAAAAACTTGGATTGATGATTTTGAAAAAATCTCGTTGATAGATTTTGTCGAAAAATTAAAAGAAAAATTAATTAATCCGCAGTCTGAAAAAAGTATTAATTTTGCTTCGGTGGTGTTGCGAATCAATTCGCTTGTGCGAAACTTGAACGCAGCAATTTGTACTCTCGAAGAAAAATCAATTATTGACAAAATTACCGAAGAAGTTGTTGATAAACTCGATTTATTTGCCGCCATCGGTGATTTCAAAGACAAAGAAGCCGCACAAAAACAGGTTTTGCATCTCGCAGCGTTTTTACTTTTTAACCAAATTTTGTTTTACAACATTTTTCAGCGAAAAACAGAAAATCTGGTTGCGGAATTGTTGCAAATTAAACAACTGCGCGATATGCAAAATTATTTCGAAGCAATAACCAATATCGATTATAAATCAATTTACAAAGTCAATATTCTCGGACATATTCCAAATACTTCGTTTTTTGTAGAAAAAATTAATGATTTAATTTTAGAAATAAAATTATTGCGAGCAGAATTTATCACGCACGATTTGGCAGGAAGGTTTTTTCACGAATTAATTCCTTTCGAAGTGCGAAAAGTACTCGCCGCGTTTTATACGCACCCAAATGCCGCCGACCTTCTCGCAGGAATCTGCATCGAAAGTGCCGATGACTCGATTATTGACCCCGCTTGCGGAAGCGGAACTTTGCTTGTCGCTGCTTATAAACGAAAACAATTTCTCTACGAAAAAGTGTACAGTTTGGCAAATTCGAAAAAAATGCATTCCGATTTTGTCGAAAAACAAATTACAGGAATCGACATAATGCCGTTTGCAGCACATATTTCGACAATTAATCTCACGATGCAAAACATCGGACAAATCACCAATACGGTGCGAATTGCAACACGCGATTCGCTCGAAATGGCAACACCATTTTTGCGAAAAACCAAAGACGGAATGTTGATGGAACGCTACACCGAGACAATTCAGACACTTCTGATTCAAATTTATGACCCCAAAATTCTCAAACGCGGGGCAATAAACGCAGACGGCACAGACGGCGAAGGGTTTAGACTCGAACAATCTGATGCGGTAATTATGAATCCGCCATATTCTGACAGGGAAAAAATGCCGCAAAAATGGCTCGACAAGTTAAATAAAAATGATACGTTGAACGTTCATTGCGGCACTCAAGTAAATTTATGGGGACATTTTCTCATTTTGGGTGATATTTTAGTGAAGGAAAATGGTTTTGTTGGGTCAGTTATTCCGATAAGTTTTGCTCAAGGTCGTGCAACGGACAAAATCCGCGAGTTTATTTTAAAAAATCATACGATTCGCTACATCATTAAACCTGTCGGCGATTTGGCTTTTACCGAAGATTCGATGTTGAAAGATATTTTGCTCGTTACTGAAAAGAAAATTCCCGAAGCAGACGATATTTGCAAAATCGTTTATTTTAAAACGAGTATTCGCAATTTTAAAAATGAGAATATTCCCAAACTTTACACGCAAGTTTTAAAACTTGAGAATCAAGAAAATAAAAATTTCGACATTTTTACGGTTAAACATTCGGAATTATTGGAAAATCAAAATAATTTAATGCATTTTCTTTGGGCAAAAAATTATCGCAATTACCAAATTATCGCAAAATTGTTTAAAAATATGGAGAAAAAGAAAATTGCAAAATTTCCCAAAGGAATAATGCTTGACGGTTTTCACACTGCACCCGCAGGACTTTCGGAATTAATTTTGATAACAAACCCGATGAACGAAAAAAGTCGTCTTGGTCGGGCAAATTTGATTTATGACAAAACAGACGAAAAGGGAAATTTAATTGTACATCTGAAAAATACAGATTTTTCGTATCAAATTCCGTCTTCGTGCTGCGAGAAAGCGTTGCGAACTTTGACAGGCGTTAAAACAATGAAACTTGAAAAAGATTTTGATTATTTTATTACAAGTTCATTTGCTGATTTTAAAGAAATTTCCCGTTTTTCGAAATTTAAAAAAAGAGAAAATTTCGATTGGAAGTGGTTGAATAACAAAGCGAAAGGGAAAAAAGGACATTTTGCGTTGGCAAGCCGTTTAGGAATCGAATCGCCGAATACGTCTGTAATTGCCGTTTATTCCGATGAACCGTTTATTACCACCAATACTCAAAAAGTTTTTCCGAATCTCGATAAAAATCAAGCGAAAATTTTTTGTTTATTTTTTAATTCCATCATTGGAATAATGCAAATTTTGCTGCACAAAGGACAAGCAACAGGAATGTATGGACATATCAAAGAGCCGCATCTTGCGTTGTTTAAATTTTTAGATGTTGACAATTTGCAAAACAAAGAAATCGAAAAACTGTTGTTGGTTTTCGATGAGATAAAAAATGTCGAATTTCCGAGTATTGTCGAGCAAATCGAAAAACGTTTTCCGCAACGTGTGAAAATGGATATTGCGATTTTAGAAGTTTTAGGTTACAAAAAAGGCGAAATCAACGAATTATTACCCGAATTGTACGAGGTAATTTTGTCGGAGTTGAAAAACGAAAAATGAAAAAAATTGTAGGGACAATTTGCAAATTGTCCCTACAAAAATAAATTTTTTGAAAATTCGCCAACGTGAAAATGCCTTTTAATAAAAAAATCCCTCGCACTAACGTCCAAAACGATTTGGCTACTTTTTCTGTATTACAAAACTGACGCAAAGGTAAAAATTATATGTATAATAACAAAATATTAAAGTGCGTTTTGGGACATAAAACAGAAATCTCGGTACAAAAAACATTTTTCTCAATACAAAAAATTTTTTTCTTAACTAAATTTTTGTTACGAAAAATTAAGTTTAATAAAATTTTGTTTTTGAAAATTTTTTCGTATTTTTGTGAAAATTTTAAACGAAAATTGTATGGAAAAGAAAAAACCTGAAAAAATTATTTTTCAAACTGTTCGCTTAGACGATTTGGTGGAAGTTGTTGATTTAAAACAACTTCCTGAACAAGAAATTTTTAAAGAATGGTTTAATTTTCAACATTCTATTTCTGTTGAAGAGGAAAAATTTTTGCAAGATTTGATAAAAGACAATTATGATTTTTTGTCTTATTGTTCGGAAGAAGATTTGAAAATGGAATTTATCGCACTTTTGCTTGCGAAGGTTCGTTTTCGATTCAAAGATAAACGCGGTTTTTATGAACAACCGTTAAAAGCAAAAATTAATGGCGTAGAATTTTGTGGAAAAACTGATTTTATGTTTGCGATGGGTGTCGAAGTGCCGCAAAAACCCTATTTTTTTATTCAGGAATTTAAACGCGAAGGGAAAAGTTCGCATCCCAAAAATCAACTTCTTGCCGAAATGCTTGTCGCAATAGAGTTAAATAAAGTTAATTTAATGCGAGGTGCGTATATTGTTGGTCGGCATTGGAATTTTGTTATGTTAGAAAAAATTGCAGAAAATTCTTTTCAATATTTCGTTTCAGATTCTTTCGATTCGTTAAATTTCAAAAGTTTAAGGCATATTTATAACAATTTGCAGGCAATAAAATTGGTTTATTGCGTTTAAATCGATATTTTTAACTTTTGTTAAGAAAAATTAAGTTTAATAAACGAAATGAAAAATTTAGATTCTGAAACACTTTTGATTTTGCAGCAGTTTAAAACTGCTGTTCAAGGGTTGTATGGTTCTCGTTTTGTGAAAATGATTTTATTTGGTTCTTATGCTCGCGGCTGTGCGAATGAATTTTCTGATATGGACATTTTAATTCTCTTGACATCAATGCGTTCACCATATGTTGAGACTCGTCGAATGAGTGAAATAAAATTTCATTTTCTTGAAGAATACGAGAAAATAATTAGTACAATTCCAACGACATTATTTCGTTATGAAAAATCATTAGTCCCTTTGTATCGAATCATTAAAAACGAAGGCGTTGAAATATGAATGCAATAGAACAATATTTAAAAATGGCTGACGAAGCTTTACAAGAATCAAAATTAATGTTGCAACATCAATTTTATCGGGGTGCAGTTTCTCGTGCTTATTATGCTTCGTTTTATGCGGTGCAAGCGTGTTTAGAGAGTATTTCGGTGAATGTAAAAACTCATCAAGGAGCATTATTGATGTTTAGTAAACATTTTATCAAAACGAATCTGTTGCCGAAACAATTTGGTAAATTTTTGCAAGATAATCTTGAACAGCGTTTAATTGGTGATTATGAAATTGGGTTTAAAGCAAAACTTCCTGATGCAACAATTTCTCTTGAAAATGCAGAAACAATTGTTTCGGGAATAAAAGAATTGTTGCAAAATGAAACGACAAAACATTGACCGCACACAGAAAAATCATTGTAAATTAAAAATCGAAATGACCGATTCTTACATTTTGGAACTTTACGAAACAAATTTAGGTGACGAAAATACTTTTTTTCATATTGCGTTACTTTGTCGAAATCATTTTGGGGGAATTTTTGATTTTCCGAAAATATAGAAACGCTAAGAAATTGAAAATTTTTTTTTCGAGAAATAAAAAAGCATTGCCAAATTTTGAGAAAAATGGCAACACTAATTAAACGCAATTGGGTGAATTTTCTATGCCTGTGCTTGTTGTCCGCCGAAGTTCATCGGTAAAACTGCCCCTTCGGGAATTTGAATTTTCCCAATATTCGCTTCGAACTTCGCAATATTGTCCTTAAGTGCCATCAAGAGACGTTTTGCGTTGTCGGGCGTGAGAATAATTCGCGATTTCACTTGTGCCTTTGGAACGCCTGGCAACATACGAATAAAATCCAAAATAAATTCCGATGAAGAATGCGTTATTACCGCCAAATTTGAGTAAATTCCTTGGGCGACTTCTTCAGAAACCTCAATATTTATTTGGTTTTGATTTTTATTTTCCATATTTTTAAAGAAATTTTGTGAAAAACTTTGCAAAAGTAAATATTTTTCTCAAAAAAACGAAAAAATTTTTGATTTTCACAAAAAAAAAGTAATTTTGCTTGTTAATTTATTTCGAAAAATTTATTATGAAAATAAAAGCAAAAATTTATCTCTTTATTTTAACGACTTCTGTTGTCATTTTTGCCGCAACCATCGGGTTTATTACTCAGAATTATAAATCAAAATCGTTAATTGATGCTGAACGCATTGCGAATGCCTCGGCAGGCGAATCCGCCAATATGGCTCAAGCCATATTGAACACAGACGTTGCCATTGCGAGAACTCTACAAAATAGTTTTCAGGATTATAAAAAAGTTCCGAAAAAATTGCGAGATGAAATTTACAAAGACATCTTAGAAAATACGTTAATCGAAAATCCTGATTATACTGCGGTGTGGCTTTCGTGGGAATTAAACGCTATTGACACCTCTTGGGAAAAAAATTATGGACGAGTTCGATATATTTATCACCGAATAAATAACGAGATTCGTTTATTAGTCGATAGTGTAAATCTCAACGGTGATAATCCCAATTCCGATTATTACCGCATAAAACAGACAGGCGAGGAATATTTGAGCAATCCATATTATTTTCCTTATGGAAAAGATACGATTTTTGAGTCAAGTATTTGTTCTCCAATAATGGTTGACAAAAAGTTGGTCGGTGTTTCGGGTCTTGATGTGCCGCTGACGCGTTTTCAAAATATTATTCAGAAGGTTAAAACGTTTAAAACAGGTGATGCGTTTTTAATTGCGAACAACGGAATAATTGTCGCACACGCACAGCCTTCATTGATGGGAAAGAATATTGAGATTCTTTACTCGAATCAAAATGTTTTGCAAAATATTCAACTTGGAAAATCGTTTTCGTTTACAAATTCTGACGAGAAGGGGGAGAATTTTGTCTCTTTTGTACCGATTTTTATTGGAAAAACGAAGACTCCTTGGTCGATGGGCGTTTCGTATTCGTTAGACGAGATTATGAAAGAAGCGAATCATAATTTTAACATTTCGATTCTCGTTTGGCTCATTGGTCAGTTAATTTTGTCAATAATGATTTTTATCATTTCGCAAAATATTACCGTTCCACTGAATCAAACAATTGGGATTCTCGGTGATTTGGACAAAGGAATTATTGACAAAAATCGAAAGTTGAAAATAAAATCGAAAGATGAATTGGGTGAAGTTGCTCGTTCTGTAAATAATCTTGTTGATACTTTGAACGATGCGGCGAGTTTCGCAAAGCAAGTCGGGAAAGGAAATTTAGAAGTTTCTTTTGAGGTGAAAAGTGAATTTGATGAACTTGGAAATGCACTTTTGGAAATGCGAAAGAATTTGATTCAGGCAAAAGAAGAAGAGGAGAAAATGAATTTCGAGGGGCAAAAACTAAATTGGTCGCAGCAAGGAATTGCAAATATCGGCGAAATTTTGCGTCAAAATAGCGACAATATGAAGGAGTTTAGTTATGCGATAATGAGTAATTTGGTGAAATATCTTGGTGCGGCACAGGGCGGAATGTTCATTGTGAATGATAATGATAAACACAATATTTTTGTTGAATTGCTTGCTGCTTATGCTTTTGACCGTAAAAAAACTTTCGAATCGAAATTGGCAATTGGTGAAAATCTTGTTGGTCGTTGCGTGCAGGAGAAAGAGAGAATTTACATCACAAATTTGCCCGAAGGTTATATGTATGTTACCTCGGGCTTGGGTGAGAAGACGCCGAATGTTTTGTTAATTGTTCCATTGATTTTCAGTGAAGAGACTTTTGGGGCAATCGAAATTGCGTCTTTCAATGCGTTTGAGAATTTTCAAATTGATTTTGTCGAGAAAATTGCGGAACGAATCGCTTCGACCATCTCAATAATTAAGAAAAATGTTAAAACTGCCGAATTGTTAAAACAATTTCAAGATAAATCTGAGGAGTTGGCTGTTCGCGAAACCGAGATGCGTGAAAATTTCAAGGAATTACAAATTGCTCAGGAAAAAGCCGTTCTCAAAGAGCAAGAAACGGCAGGCATTCTGGAGGCAATAACGTCTGCTGCGTCAGTGGTTTACTATGATATAAACGGAAATATTCTCGAAATCAATGATAAAAATCTCGAAACGATGGGATATCGCCGCGAGGATATTGTTGGTCGGAATCAAAGCGAATTTGCTCCTGAAGCGAGAAATAATCCGAAATGGTATCGCGAATTTTGGAACGATTTGCGAACAGGAATTCCGCGAAAACGAATTTTTCATCACGAATATAAGGGCAACGAAATATGGATTTCGGAACATTATACCCCGATTCTCAAGGATGGAAAACCGTACAAAATCATCAATATCGGTTTTGACATCACTGAAATTAAACTTCAAACACAAAAGTTAACTCAAAATACAAATCTCGAATGAAAGCAATGATTCTTGCCGCAGGAAAAGGCACAAGACTGCAACCTTTGACGAATTTTCAACCCAAAGCACTCGTTGAGGTGAATGGAAAACCGTTAATTGAAATTTTGATTCAGCGACTGAAAAAATTTGGTTTTAACGAAATCATTATCAATTTGCATCATTTTCAAAATCAAATTATCTCTTTTTTGGAGAAAAAAAATTTTTTCGACACAAAAATTGAATTTTCTTTTGAGGAAAATTTGCTCGAAACAGGCGGCGGGCTGCTCAAAGCATCGCACTTTTTTTTCGATAAAAAACCGTTTCTTTTGCATAATGTTGATGTTTTGTCAGAGATAAATTTGCTCGATTTTTATGAGAAACATTGCGAAAACAAAGCATTAGCGACCTTGGCTGTACAGGAAAAAAATTCTGACCGATATTTGCATTTCGATGAACAAAATTTTTTGTGTGCCTGGCAGAATGTCTCGACTAATGAACTTCGAAAAGTACGAAATCCGAATGGAAATTTGAAAATTGCTGCATTTAGCGGAATCCACGTTGTTGACCCCAAAATTTTCGATTTGATAACGCAAAAAAATTGTTTCTCTATAATCGAAACTTATCTCAATCTTGCCCCGCAGCACAAAATTGCTCCGTATTTTTACAAAGAAAATACTCAAGATGTGGGCAAAATTTCTTCGATTTTACAAACTTCGTATCTCGTTGATTCTCCGACTTTTACAGAGATAAAAGAATCTTATGAAAAAATTAAACCTTATATTTCTCAAACGCCAGTTTTGTCTTCGCAAAATTTAAACGAATTATTCGGTGCCGAATTGTTTTTCAAGTGTGAAAATTTTCAGAAAACAGGAAGTTTTAAGATTCGCGGTGCAACGAATGCAGTTTTTTCGCTTTCAGAAGCCGCAGTAAAGCAAGGAATAATTACTCATTCATCAGGAAATCACGCAGCGGCAGTAGCTTTTGCAGCGAAACTTCGAGAAACGAAATCTTATATTGTAATGCCCGAAAATTCGCCTGAAGTGAAAAAAGAATCGGTGAAAAATTACGGTGCAGAAGTATATTTTTGCGAACCAACACTCTCGGCACGCGAGGAAATCTTGAAATTATGGATAGAAAAAACGGGAGCAAATTTTATTCACCCATACGACAACGTAAAAGTAATTTGCGGACAAGGAACAATCTCGTTAGAATTTTTGGAGCAAGTTTCGAATCTCGAAATATTACTGATTCCTGTAAGCGGCGGCGGTTTATTGAGTGGAAATTTGATTGCCGCAAAAGCGTTAAAACCTGATTTAAAAATTTTTGGAGTCGAACCACAAGGAGCCAATGACGCCTTTTTGTCTTTTTATGAGAAAAAATTGATAAAACTTGACAAAATCGAGACAATTGCTGACGGTTTGCGTGCCTCGCTCAGTCCTTTGACGTTCAATATTATCTCAAAACTCGCAGACGGAATAGTTACCGTAAGCGAAGGAGCAATTCTTTGTGCGATGTATTTGTTGGCAGAGAAGTTAAAAATTGTTGCAGAACCTTCGTCAGCAGTGCCTTTGGCAGCACTTTTGGAAAATAAACTTGAGTTTAAAAACAAAAAAGTCGGAATAATTGTCTCAGGGGGAAATATTGATTTAAAAAATTATTGGAAATTTTAAATTTTTATATAAAATTTGGAGTTTTATAACAACAAATTTAAAAAACCTGCAAAACTTTTTCAGAAAATTTTGCAGGTAAAAAATCTTAATTGACTTCAAATTCTATGACGGTAACCATTTCTCCTTCGCGAATTGTACCTCTGTAATCTTTTCGAACGCCTTTGTAAATGACGGTAACATTAAATTCAACTGGTCCTGAATGTTCAAAATCTTGTCGAATGCAATGTTTGACCTTAATTTTATATTTTCCCTTTGCGGGAGTGTTCCAATATGCGTTTTCTTGAGCGTTTCTGGTCCATAAATCTCTCGAAAAACGATTCGTATTTGCGTCAATGTCCAAAGTTCCTGTTCCTCCGTTGCAGGTGTGCGACAACTCTAATGCCCAAACCGTTTGTTTGCAAGGATCTTCGACATATAAATCTAAATCGTCAAGCGTTTTCCATTGCAAATTGATTCGTAAATCACCTCCTTCGCCCTTAAAATCATCTTGCGGAGGATTAGGTGGCGGTGGAGGAGGAGGTGGCGGTGGTGGAGGAGCAACAACTGTCAATGGAATATCTCTGTCATTTTGCGGTGCAGAGAGTAAATCTCCAAAAATTTTATTCTGAATTTTTGTATTATTCGTATTGTAACCTGTTTTTGAGGCAACAATGGAGATATTGTCGCTTGCCGCAACATCTGAAACGGCAAAAATTCCTGACGAATTGCTAAGTTCTGTTCCGCGAAGTGTTCCGTTGATAAAAATTTCGTTTTTTGCACCCGAAATCGGTGAACCATTCGCAGCATCAACATCGCGAAACGTTAAACTTTGACGTTTCGGACGCAAATAAAACGTTCTTCCTTCGTTATTGAGTCTAATAAATTGGTCAGCAACAGCGGTTTTCGAAGTGTCGTGATAAAAAGTTTTCTGTGCAAGAATCTCAATTTTTGCCAAAATCGGAATATTCTCAAAAACACCTTCCCCGACTCCGTTTGTATTTGTTCGCATTGTTATCGCCCTTTTCCCTTCAATTTTCAACGTAGCAACCGCTGCGGGCAAAGGTTGACGCGTAACTAAATCTTTTACAAAAATCTGAATCATTTTTTTTATCGGCTTCAGACGCAAAACTCGTTTAACTTTCGTTTCACCGAGCAAATTTTTCACTTCATTTGAGATGCTGTCGCTTTCATAACCATATTTTGAGGCAACAACGTTCAATTTTCCGCAATAAATTGCTTTTTTCACCGTAGAATTTCCTGCGACATTCGTAGAATCTTGCGTTTTAGTTTTGTTTGAGGAGAAAATAATTTCTGTTCGCATCGTTGCGTCAGGAATTGGTTCAGAATTTTCTTTGTTGATGACTAAAAATTCCAAATCATAACTTCGCAGCGGCAAAGGAATTTGAAGAATTTCTTTGTGTTTGAGAGAATGAAAAAGTAAAGACAAAGAATCTGCCAAAAAACATTCATTCGAAGCCTCGACAAATGCCTTCGTTTTTGAGTGAAAAATCACTGAATAAAGCGTATATTTCACACTTTTAAATTCGACAATTCCTTGATTATTGGTTGTATCCTGTTTCTCGACAAGCGATGGTTTTTGCAGAAAACCTTGATAGGTGTAAGAAAATTTAACATTTGACTTAACTATCGGCGAGAGCGTTGTTGATTCGACAACTTTAAAAATTACATCTTTTTCAAGCGGAATGAACAAAAGCAGCGGCAGCAAAAGCAGCAAAAACCACAACAGCCACCAATATTTTTTTCGTTTTAATGTTACAACGTATTCCGTTTGATTTTCTTGAAAAGGGAATTTCGTTTGTGCTTTCATAGAAAAATTTACAAAGAATCCGCAAGGTTGATGTTTCAAACCTCACGGAATTTTTTTTGACAAATGTGAAATTTTATAATTTCTTTTTTATTTCAGTTTCTTGGAACGCTTCAATAATATCGCCTTCTTTGATGTCGTTGAAGTTTTTGATTCCGATTCCGCAGTCCATTCCTTTCTGTACTTCTTTGATGTCATCTTTGAATCGTTTTAACGACAGAATTTCTCCTGTATAAACAACAATTCCATTTCGCACAAGATGTACTCTCGAACTTCTCGTGATTTTTCCGTCAACAATCATACAGCCCGCAATAGTTCCGACTTTCGTAATTTTGAAAACACTTCGCACCTCGGCGGCTCCAAGCGTTTCCTGTTTAATCTCAGGAGCAAGCATTCCTTCGATGGCTTGAGTAATTTCCTCTATTGCGTCATAAATAATAGAATACAAACGGATGTCAATACCTTCTTTTTCTGCTAATTTCTTTGCATTTAACGAAGGTCGAACTTGAAAACCAACAATAATTGCGTTAGAAGCGGCAGCAAGCATTACGTCTGACTCTGATATTTGCCCGACGGCTTTGTGAATGATTCGTACCTGAATTTGTGTTGTTGAAAGTTTTAAAAGTGCGTCTGAGATTGCTTCGACGGTTCCGTCAACATCGCCTTTTGCGATAATATTGAGTTCTTTGAAGTTTTCAATTTTGCGGCGGCGACCAATCTCTTCCAACGTGATATGTTTTTGAGTTCGAATATCCATTTCGCGTTGAATTTGTTCGCGTTTTGTAGCAATCTCTTTTGCATCTTTTTCGCTTTCGAGAACCGTGAAAATGTCGCCATCTTGTGGTGCGCCGTTTAATCCCAACACTTGGACAGGTTCTGAGGGACCAGCAACTTTGATTTTTTGCCCTCTTTCGTTGTACATCGCCTTGACTTTTCCATAATGACTTCCTGCCAAAATAATGTCACCTTGATGTAAAGTGCCTGTCTGAATCAAAATTGTTGCGACATAACCTTTTCCTTTGTCTAACGTTGAAACAATAACGGTTCCTTTTGGTCGGCGATTTGGATTTGCTTTTAAATCAAGAAGTTCTGCTTCGAAAAGTACTTTTTCTAAGAGTTTCTCAACGTTGATTCCTTTTTTTGCGGCGATTTCTTGAGACTGATATTTTCCGCCCCAATCTTCGACTAACAAATTCATTTTTGCCAGTTGTTCCTTAATTTTTTCGGGCAAAGCGGCAGGTTTGTCGATTTTATTTATCGCAAAAACGATGGGAACGCCTGCGGCTTGCGCATGGTGAATTGCCTCAACGGTTTGCGGCATTACGTTGTCGTCGGCTGCGATAACAATAATTGCAATGTCCGTGACTTTTGCACCTCTTGCTCGCATTGCGGTAAAGGCTTCGTGTCCTGGAGTGTCGAGAAATGTGATATTTTTTCCATCGCCCAAAGAGACGTGATAAGCACCGATATGTTGCGTTATTCCGCCTGCTTCTCCTGCGATAACATTCGTTTTGCGAATATAGTCCAACAACGAGGTTTTTCCATGGTCGACGTGTCCCATAACGGTAACAATAGGAGCGCGTGGTTTTAAATCTTGAAGATTATCTATCTCTTCTTCTAATGTTTGTTGTCCCTCAACACTAATAAATTCTACTTTATACCCAAATTCGTCGGCAATTAAACTGATGGTTTCAGCACCAAGTCGTTGATTTATAGAAACTTTAACATCTAAACTTAAACATGCTTCAATAACTTTATTCACAGGAATATTCATCATTGTTGATAATTCGTTAGCCGAGATAAATTCGGTAACTTTCAAAATATTTTTATCTTGTTCAAGTTTAGCCATTTCTTCTTGCATTCGAGTGCGAATTTCGTCTCGTTTTTCGCGTTTATATTTCGAAGATTTGCTTTTGGGCTTCGAAGTTAAACGGGCAAGAGTTTCTTTTACTTGTTTTTGAATATCGTCATCGTTAATTTCGATTTTTACGCGTTTTTTCTTTTTCAGACTTGCGTTTTTATTTTGCTGTTGCTGCTGCTGCAATTTATTGCGTTCAGCAAAAGAGGTAACCTTGGTTGCGGGTTTATTGCTGTTGTTGGTTGTGGAGGTAGAGGTCGTTCTTACCTGTACTCTTTCAGGTGGTTTGTTTCGTTGGTCGTTTCTGCGTGAAGTTTGGTCGTTAAAATTACGATTTTTATTAAAAGGACGTTGCTGCTGCTGTTGATGCGAATCTCGTTCTTTGTTCACTTTATTTTCGTCACCTTCTTTTTCGCGAATCTTAGAGATAGATTTTGAAATATCATCTTTCTTTTCCTTCTCTAATTGTTTTCTCTCCTTCGCTTGATTTTCTCGAATAGTACGTTCCTTTGCTTTTCGTTCGTCTTCGCGCTCTTTGCGAGTCTTCTTTGGGGGACGAGTACGTTGATTTAACGCATCTAAATCAATTTTCCCAACAACTTTCAACTCCGGACCATCAGATTTCTCTTTATTAAGAGTATTTGCGGTGATATAAATCGGCGTATCAAGATTCGAAATTTGTTCCTCAAGAGTTTTTTTATCAACAGTTTTCTGCTCTTGCTTAACATTTTTATCTTTTTGAGAAAAATTGTTACTGCGAAAACTGTTGTTGCGAGAATTATTATAGGAAGAATTGTTGTTATTCTGTCCATCATTTCGATTTCCTTGATTCTGATTTGAAGAATTGTTGTTATTCTGTCCATCATTTCGATTTCCTTGATTCTGATTTGAAGAATTGTTGTTGTCATTATATCGACCACTGCCGCCTCCGCGACGACGATTTCTGCCTCGCCCGCGACGATTATTGTTGTTATTTTGGTTGGAATTATTGTTTTGCGAATCTTTTTCGGAACGAGAGTTCTCCTCTTTTTTCGAAGAATCATTCTTCTCTTGCGAATAACGACTCTTATTGAAGGCATTTAAGTCAATTTTTCCCAAAATTTTTACACCTTCCTTCTTTTCAGGATTTTCCTCTTTTTGCGGAGGGACAAGAACTTTTCTTCCACTGACATCTTTGATTAAAATGTCAGCAGTTTCTTGCTTCGTTTCATCTTGCTTATGTTTATTCCTAAGATTATCAAGCGAAACGGTCTCTTTCTTCTCTCGAACTTTATGAAAATCTATACGTTCTGTCTCGCGTTTGCTCTTGAGGTCAGAATTGTATTCTTTCTGCAACATTTCATAATATTCGAGAGGAATTTTATTATTAGGATTGGAATCGAGTTGCAATCCTTTTTTGTTCAAAAATTCAACAATTGTAGAAATACCAACGTTAAACTCTTTTGCGACTGCATGCAGTCGAATGATTTTGTTTGAATCCGCCATACAATATTTTTTCCAGCCGAAATAATTGCATTAATTTGCGGGGCAAATATAAGTAAAATTTTTATTAAAAAAGCACTTTTTATAAAAAAAAATTATTTTATTTTATAATTTTTTTTATAACTCTTTTATTTTCAAAGACTTACAATTTAAAAATTATTTTGTAAAGTTTAAAATTTGTTTTATTTTTGTAAAAAATTTTTCTAAAATATGGAAAAAATCGAAATCTCTGAATTCTTGCAGCAGGCAAAAAATCTGCCGATTATTGATGTGCGTTCTCCTGCAGAATTTTCGCAAGGACACATTCCGTCAGCGTTTAATATTCCTTTGTTCAACGACGAGGAACGAGCCGCAGTGGGTACAACTTACACAAAAATTAACAAAGAAGCCGCAGTTTTATTAGGGCTTGAAATTGTTGGGAAAAAATTGGCAGAAATGGTGCGGCAGGCTCGAAAAAAAGCGAAAAATCAACAACTTTTAGTGCATTGCTGGCGGGGCGGAATGCGAAGTGAAAGTGTTGCGTGGCTTTTAGAACTTGCAGGAATGAAAATTAAACTTTTAAATGGCGGCTATAAATCGTATCGAAATTTTATTCGCAAAGATTTTGAACGAAAAGCGAATCTCATTGTTGTTGCGGGAATGACGGGAACAGGAAAAACTGAAATTTTACAACATTTTAAAAAACTCGGACAGCAAGTTATTGATTTAGAAGCACTTGCGAATCACAAAGGTTCGGCATTTGGTGCGTTGGGACAGGAAAAACAACCGACCAATGAACAATTTGAGAATAATTTATACGATATTTGGCAGCATTTTGATTTTGAAAAACCGATATTTCTCGAAGATGAAAGTGAAAAAATTGGCAATATTACGTTACCGAAATCATTTTTTTTACAGATTCGAAATGCGAAAACTTTGCAAATTATCTTAGACAAAAACATTCGTCTTAGTCGGCTTTGCAAGGAATATGCGTTTTTTGACAAAGAAATTTTAAAAGATTCGGTTTTAAAAATTTCGAAACGTTTAGGAAGTTTATTGACTCAAACAATTATTCAACACATTGATAATCAAGAGTTTAATTTTGCTGTTGAGAAAATTTTGTCTTATTATGACAAAACTTATTTTTACGGTATTTCTCTTCGAGACGAAAAAACTTTACAAACAATAGAGTTAAATAATGAAAATATGTACCTCAATGCTCAAATTATTTTTGAAAAAACAAAAAACTTTTGTGAAAAATTTAATTTTTGAAAAAACGAAAAATATGTCTTATTCAGTTTATATTTTGCAAGATGTTGTTGAAACTTTTCAATTAAAATTTCGAGATTTCTCAAAAAATTTAATTTTTTGAGATTATTTTTTCAAAAAAAAAGTATCTCTTTCGCTTGAAAACAAAAGAGATACAATTTTTTTTTACAAAGATTTTTTCAAAATTTCGAGAATGTCAGGTTTTGCAAGACGTCTGAACAAACCAATTGCTCCTGTTGCTCCGCCTAATCTCACTGCTTTTGCTGCCATTTCCTCAAGACGCAATTCGTCAATACCTACTTCTCGCAAATTCATTGGAATTCCGAGAGAAGCAAAAAATTCATACGTTTTTGCGATACTTTTGTGGGCAATATCTGAGGCACTTCCTTCTTGAATATTCCAAACATTGCGTCCGTAATCTGCAAATTTTTCGATATTGTCGTTTCGCAAAACGTATTCCATCCATCTTGGAGTGAGAATTGCCAAACCGATTCCGTGAGTAAGGTCATAAATGGCACTTAATTCGTGTTCGATGAAGTGAACCGCCCAATCTCCGCCGTCTTTTCCTAAACCTATCATCGTATTTAACGCAAGACTGCTTGCCCACATTAAATTGGCTCGTGCTTCGTAATTTTCGGGTTCTTTCACTGCTATTGGTCCGTATTTGATACAAACTTTTAACAATGCCTCGGCTAATCTGTCGGGAACATCTGAAGCGGTTAAATTGCTGAAATATTGTTCAAAAATATGACTCATAATGTCAGCAGTGCCTGCCGCTGTGTGATGTGCGTTGACAGAAATAGTGTAAGTTGGGTCGAGAATTGAGAATTTGGGACGTAATGCTTCGGAATAAGTGGGAAATTTATCTAACATTTCGTCGTTGCTCATTACAGAGAAACCGTTCATTTCAGAACCCGTTGCTGCCAAAGTCATAATTGCTCCGAGAGGTAAGGCTTGCGTTGCGGCTGCTTTTCCACAGAAGAAATCCCAGCAATCTCCGTCATATAAAGCACCTCCAGCAATAGTTTTTGCACAGTCTAACGTACTTCCGCCGCCAACGGCTAATACGAAATCAAGTTTATTTTCTTTGCATAAACGCACTCCTTCTCTTGCACTTGTGATTCGAGGATTTGGTTGAACGCCTGAAAGTTCTTTGAAAAATATTCCTTCAGCGTTTAATTGCGAAACAACTGCGTTATGGAGACCAATTTTTTTGATACTTCCACCGCCGTAAACCAATAAAACGCGGTTTCCTCCGAAAGATTTTATTTCTCTCGCAAGATTCGAAACTTGACCTTTACCAAATAAAACTTTAGTGGGAATGTGATAAACGAAATTTAACATTTTCTGTTCGTTGATTTTAAAAGTTTTTAAATAAAAATTTAGGCTGCTAATTTTTCTTTTTCATTATATCTGTTTGACCACAACATTATCTCGCTGTTTTTCGATTTTAATGCTTCTAAATATTCTGTTTTAACATTTTTCTCATCATTTATAATTGCCAATGCCTTGACATTTTTGCGAATCATTCGTTCACGAGTAGGTTTAATGTCTTCCCAAGAAAATAAAAAATGAGAAATTAAGGGTTTTGTTAAATTTCCAAAAGATTTTATAACCAATTCTGTTGATTTTCCTGCAATTTGAAAATCAAAAGTAAAATCTAAATTTGTAACAGAACCTTTTGCTGCAAATTCAGGTGTAAAAATAATATTCTCTTCTTCAAGAAATTTTCGCACGTCTTCTTTAAAAAGATGAGAAACATTATTTTTTGAAAGAACATATAAATTATTAACCTCTAAAATAGCAGAAATAAAATTATGCTTTTTTTGTGAAAAATTTTTTTCATTGGCAGTAACAAACAATTCATTATTTTGCAATTTTATACCATAATTAATCAAAATTGAATCAATAATTTCTTTTCTTTTCCCCTCTTTTCCAATTTTTACACCAACTAATTCTAAATTGTCTAACGTTTCGTTATCATCAGACAGCACAATTTCTTTGTCAATTTGCTTTATGTAAATAGTTACTGTGTCGTTGAATAAACCAACAAAAGGCGTATCAACGGCAAACCATCCTGTTTGCTCATCTTTGAAAATAGTTGTTTCCTGACGCAACCAGTCATAATATTCAGAAACCAAATTATCAACCCAATTTTTCATTGAAATAATTTTAATGTTGGAAAAATAAATTCTTCTATTAAATTAATTTCTTTCGCAAAATCACAAAGCGATTCTTTAAAATCCAAATTATTTGTTATATTTTTTGTTTTAAAATTTTCATAATCTGTTAAAGGCAAAGCCCAGCCGAGTTGTTTATAACCTTCTACGTGAAAATGTATATGAGAAACATTAATTTTCATTCCTGCATATTCATAGAAAAAATGAGGCAAAGTAGGTAAAATATCAACTGGATTAGGATGACTCTTCCCAAAATTTCCAAAATCAACTCTTATTAACCCAAAATTTACATAATTTTCGAGACAATGTAATGAAATTCGAGATAACATTTTTTGATTCGCAGTAATTTCTAATCTAAATTTATAATCTTGTTCTAATTCTTTATCATGAGGGGAAATAATAAAATGCTGTTTTTTTTTGAGAAAAATCTATTTTGGGATTTTTCTCTTCAAAAACTTTGGGAAGTTTCATTATTTCTTGATATTCAAAATTTGTAAACATAACTTTTTTATAAAATTAAACTTTGCAAAATTAATAAATTTTTTTACTTTTGCAAAATTAATAAATTTTTTTTTATTTTTGCACTTTGAGAAAAATATTTTTTATGAACAAATTAATTCCTCTTTGTATAATCTTGATTTTCAACAACTTCTGTTTTTCGCAAATTTCAGAAAACGGAATTCCTCGCCGTTTTCAAAACTTGACGGCAAAAAAAATTTCTTTCATAGAAATGCCAAAATTCGACAAAAATAAACTTCTTAGCGAAAAACTAAATTTGCACAAAACTTTGCTTTTTGGAAAAATTTTTGATACAGCAATAAATATTTGTAAATCAAATTATTGCGAAGTTTTACCAAATGGAAAATTGTTTTTGCTCGGCATAACTTCGAAAAATGCGTTGTCTATTCAGTTGATTTTCAAGCAGTTTCGAATACCAAAAGGCGCAGAATTGTTTATTTTTAGTTTCAACAAACAACATTTCATCGGCAAATTTACTGAAAAAAACAATACTCCTTCAACAACATTTCCCCTCGCGCCTGTCTCCTCAGACAGTATTGTTATTGAATATTTCGAACCCGAAAATGCCGAATTCACAGCCTTTCTCGAAATTGGACAAATTGTTCACGATTTTGTCGGAATAAAAAATTTGTTAAACTCAGGTTCTTGCAACAGAAATGTGAATTGTCCCGAAGGGCAAAATTGGCAAAACGAAAAAAGGGCTACCTGCAAGTTGACTTACAGCCGCAATGGAAGTCGATATCTCGGAACGGGTTGCCTCATCAATAACACTAATTTTGATGGAATTCCTTACGTACTCACGGCTAATCATTGCATTTCAACGCAAGAAGAAGCCGAATCGGCATTGTTTTTTTTCAATTATGAATCAACAACTTGCGATGGCTCGTATGGAAATGAAAATCAAACTATTTCGGGAAGTACTCTCGTTGCAACTGCTCCAAATCACGAACTTGACTTTGCCTTGTTGCGGTTAAATCAAGCAATTCCAAGAAGTTACAACGTTTTTTTCGCAGGATGGAATCGGTCAATAAACATTTCGGGCAAAACCGTTTGCCTGCATCACCCTTCGGGAGACATCAAAAAAATCTCTGTTGACAACGAAGCACCGCAAACGGGAAATTTTGGGGAAGGTTATAATTCCAATTCGCATTGGAAAATTGCTCGTTGGGACATTGGAACAACTGAACCAGGTTCGTCAGGGGCACCGTTGTTCAATGTTGAACATCAAATTATCGGAAATCTCACGGGAGGAGAGGCAAGTTGTGCGAATTCTGTGAACGATTATTTCGCAAAAATTGACCGTTCTTGGAATGAATATAACCTTGAAAATCAACAACTTAAACGTTTGTTAGACCCGTTAAATGTTGGTTGTCTCTCGCTTGAAGGTTTTGACCCAGAAATTGGTTTTCTGACTCTTGATGCAGAATTATTACAAGTTTTAAACCCTAAAAAAGAAAATTGTAACACAACGAAAATTCAACCAACAATTTTGATTCAAAACAAAGGAAAAGATACTTTAACTTCGTTACAAATTTCGTATTCCATTGATAATCAACAAATTAAATCGATGATTTGGCAAGGAAATCTTTCTTATATGAAAATTGATACGGTCGTTTTTTCGAATATTGACTCGAATCTTGTGAATTTTCACACTTTTAAAATTTGGATTTCGAAACCCAATAACAAAACAGACGAAAATCACAAAAACGATACAATTTTAACAAATTTTAACAATAAATCGGGCAAAGAAGTTGCGTTAAATTTGCAAACCGATAATTATGCGAATGAATTTTCGTGGAAAATTTTGTCGGACTCAAATGTTTTGTATAAAAATCCGCAATACTTTAATAATCAACAATATAGCGATACTTTTTGTCTTGCGAATGGTTGTTATACGTTTTTTGCAACCGATTCGGGGCAAGATGGAATTTGTTGCAATTATGGAAATGGAAATTTAGAGTTAAAAAATGTTAAAACACAGGAAATTTTTATTTCTCAAGGGAAATTTGGAAAATTTTTGAGTAGAAATTTTTGTATTTATGACTCAATTTTTCAAAATGACGCAGAGATTCTCGAAATTTTGTCTCCAAAAACGCAAAATTATTGCAATTCTCAAAAAATTAAACCTAAAATTTTGATTCGAAACAATGGGAAAAATTTGTTAAAATCTTTACTAATTACTTGTAAATACGGCACTTCCGACACAATAACAAAAAAATGGACAGGAAGGTTAAAATATACCGAATCTGAAACCGTAGAATTTGATTCGATATTTTTTGATAAAACGCAATATTTTTTCGAAGTTTCGATTTCAAAATTTAACGACTCAATTCCCGAAAATTTCACTGAAAATAATGTTAAAAAACTTAATTTTAACATTTTAACCGAGAAAACGCCGTTTACGCTTGAGATAAAAACCGATAAATTTGGTTCAGAAACAAAATGGCAAGTGCTTGAAAATGAAAATGTTATATACGAAGGTGGACCGTATAAAAATAATTTTCAGCATACAATTATTGAGAATTTCTGTCTCTCGGCGGGTTGTTATACTTTTGAATTTTTCGATGAACGCGGCGATGGAATATGTTGCAATTATGGAGTCGGTTTTGTGCATCTTTTCAACGAGGTAACAAAAGATTTTCGAGTCAAAGATAGTATTTTTACAAATTTTGTGACTCGACCATTTTGTACATATAAACTTGATATTCAAGACGTTACAAATTTAAAAGAAATAAAAATTTTTCCGAATCCTGTTTCTGAAATTTTATTTTTCGAAAAAAGTATTGAAAATATAGAAATTTTTAATACTTTTGGAAATTTAATTCTAACCCGAAAAAATGTTTCTCAAATTAATTTTTCCCAATTTCCGTCAGGAATTTATGTGGTAAAAATTTTTCACAAACGAAGTTTAGAGATTCGCAAAATTATAAAGTTATGATTATCAACGATATAGAAATTACAGCACCTGTCGGAAGTTTTGAGTCTTTGCAAGCCGCCATTCAAGCAAAGGCGGATTCGGTTTACTTCGGTGTTGAAAAGTTAAATATGCGGGCAAAATCAACCATCAATTTTACGCTTGCAGATTTAAAAAATATCGTTTCGGAGGCAAGGACCAACAATTTGAAAACGTATTTGACGGTCAATACGGTGATTTACGATGAGGAAATTCCGCTGATGCAGGAAATTATTGAAACGGCAAAAAACGAAGGTGTAGATGCGATTATTGCGTCAGATTTGGCGGCAATTTTATTTGCGAAGAAAATCGAAATGCCCGTTCATATTTCTACGCAGTTGAACGTCAGCAATATCGAAGCGGTGCGGTTTTACGCACAATTTTCGGAAACAATTGTGCTTGCCCGCGAGTTGTCGTTGGAACAAATTGCGTCAATTTGTAAAGTTATTGAGAAAGAGAGAATTTTGTCTTATTCGGGAAAACCTTTGCGAATCGAAGTTTTTGCACACGGTGCTTTGTGTATGGCAATTTCGGGAAAATGTTATTTGTCGTTGCATCAGCATTTTTTATCTGCGAATCGCGGTGCGTGTTTGCAGCCTTGTCGAAGGGCGTATTGGGTCAAAGAAGTTGAGACAGGAATGGAGTTTGTTGTTGATAATCAATACATTATGTCGCCGAAGGATTTGTGTACAATTTCGTTTTTAGACAAAATTATTGAGTCGGGAGTCAAAGTTTTGAAAATTGAAGGTCGAGCCAGACCTGCAGAATATGTTAAAACGGTCATTTCTTGTTACAGAGAAGCGATTTTTTCGCATTTTGAGGGCAGTTTTTCTCGCGAAAAAGTTGAAAAATGGACAGAGAAATTGTCGTCAGTGTTTAACAGAGGTTTTTGGGGCGGCTATTATTTGGGCAATTCTCTTGGTGAATGGAGTAATTCTCACGGTTCGAAGGCAACGCATCGAAAAGTTTACATCGGCAAAGTTACAAATTATTTCTCGAAATTGCATGTTGCTGAAGTTTTGTTAGAGGCAGGTGATTTGCAGTTGAGTGACAAAATTTTAATTACAGGTCCAACAACAGGCGTAGAGGAGGTTTTTGTGTCAGAGATTCGTTTTGATTTGGAAAAAGTAGAATCTGCCACTCGCGGACAAACTATTTCGATTCCTGTAGAGATTTTGGTTCGCCGAAATGACAAGATTTTTCGTTGGGAAAGGGTTTAAAAAATAAATAAATTCTGTCAAATTTTTAGAAATTTGAAAAAAATGAATATACGAACAATTGTTTTCGCAACATTTTTCTTTTCAACAATGATAATAGCCATAATTTCGGTTATTCCATTTTTGATTTTTTACATTTTTCGTGCAAAAAAATGCACTAATTTTTTATTAATTTTGATTTTACAAGGTTGGTCGAAATCTCTGCTTTGGGTCGCAGGAATGAAACGCAATGTTTTTGGAAAAGAAAATTTACCCAAAGAGAACAGCGTTTGTTTTGTGAGTAATCATCAAAGTATTTTTGACATTTTATTGATTTTAGCAAATGTGCCGAAGGTTATTGGTTTTATTGCAAAAAAAGAATTGCTAAAAATGCCTTTTCTGAATTTTTGGATGATAATGATTGGCTGTGCGTTTATTGACCGCAAAAGCAGAACGCAATCCATGGCGTTGATAAAAGACCGTTTACATCAAATTCACAATGGAAAACCAATGTTGATATTTCCCGAAGGAACGCGAAGCCGCTGCGCTGAGATGAACAAATTTAAAACAAGCGGCTTGCAACTTGTTATAAATGAAGGAATTACAATAGTTCCGCTAACGGTTGTTGATACATATAAATGTTATGAACACAATGGAAATCGTGTTGTTGGAAATAAAATAGAGTTATGGATTCATAAACCTGTTGATGTTTCGCAACTTTCCGATGAGGAGAAAAAGAATTTAATTGATACTTTACAAAATATTATCGCAAAACCCAATGAGAATCGGTAAAAATTTGCCCAACGATGTTATCGCTAATAAACGGTAACATCGTTAAGATTTGGGATTAAATGAGAAATTTATTTTCCGCAAATTGTTTTTAATTGTTGTTCTGCGGCTTTGATTCCTAATTGAAGTGCTTTTTCGAAATCGTTGCAAGCATCATTTTTTCGATTTAGTCGTACTAAAAGAATTGCACGGTTATAATATGCGTCTCCGAAGGTCGGACTGTATTTTATTGTTGCGTCAAAGTCGGACAAAGCACCTTGAAAATCATTGACTTTCTGTCTCATTAAACCGCGATTATAATATGCTGTTGCAGAATTTGGGTCAAGTCGAATTGCTTGTTCGTAATCTGATATTGCCCCTTTTACATCATTTCCAATTGCTTTTGCGAAACCTCGATTCGAGTAAGCCGCTGCATTTTTAGAATCTATCTCAAGAACTTTGTTAAAATCTTGCATTGCGAAGTTCAATTTTCCAAGACGTCCATACAAAACGCCGCGAGCGAGCAAACTTTCGATATTTTTAGGTTCAAATTTTAAAATTTGGTTATAAGAATTTAACGCATTTTGCCATTGATTTGCCCTTTCGTAAGCGATGGCGTTTTGCAAAAGTGAAGTTAAATATTGCGGATTTAATTTTAAAAATATCGCAAAATCTTCTTCTGCTTCTTTTTGTTTTCCCATCAATTCTTTTAGTAAACCACGATTCAAATAGACAAAAGTATTTTTTTTGTCAAGCGAAAGGGCTGTCTCGTAATCTTTCATTGCCCCTTCGAAATCATTGAGATTCATTTTCGCAAAACCACGACTTGAGAAGGCATAAGAATTATTAGGTGCTAATCTCAAAAGTCTGTTATAATCCTCGACAGCACCTTTGTAATCAGCAACCATCGGATTGGAACGGGCATTTGCTCGGTTATAAATTGCATCAATATAGAGAGAATCGTCATTTATTGCGCGCGTATAATCTTTTATTGCTCCGTTGATGTCACCTAACATCATTTTTGCGTTTCCGCGATTTGAGTAAATATTAGAATAATTTGAGTCAATTTTAACAACTTTGTTAAAATCTTGCAACGCACCTTCGGCATCGCCTTTTTTTGCTTTTGTTATTCCGCGATTCGAAATTGCACCAATATGATTCGGATTCAAAAGAATTGCTTCGGAGTAATCTTTTATTGCCTCGTCAAATTTTTCCAATTCCTGAAAATAATTTCCCTTGTTGTAATACGCAACAATCACTTTCGGGTATTTCTCGTTCACATCTGACCATAAAGTTGCGGAATTTTGCCACACATCAACTCTATCTCTTGTCAAAAATATCAACATTAAAACGTAAATTCCTAAACCAACATTGAGATAAGGTTTTGTAAGTGGTTTAAAATCAACAAGTTTCGCATACCCAAAACTCATTAAAAAGAAAAAACCTATCGAAGCGATATAACTATATCGGTCGGTCATTATAAAACTTTGATACGAGAAAAGTTGCAAAACGAAAATTAAATTGAACGAAAAAAACGCAATAGAGAAAGTTAAATGTTTCCAACGTTTAAAACCGTAGAAAAATAAGGCAACAACAATTAAAACCGCAATGGGATAAAACCAAAATTCAAGCGGAATTTCGCCGTTAAATTTTTCGGGATACGGATAAATCGCCGATAAATGAAACGGATAAATTAATTTTAAAATGTACATCAGAAAACCATAAGACGCATACAACGCATTCTCGTACAAAGGACGCCCAACTTTCTCAACATTTTCTGAAGGATCTTTTTTATCAGCGAAAGGTTCGTCAGTGCCGACAGCGAGAATGGCTAATATTCCAAAAAATATCGAAAGTAAAAAATACGGAAGTTTCTCTAAAAGAACTTTTTTGCTCCATAAATCTCGTTCCAAAAAATAATCTATTGCCAAAACCGAAAGCGAAAGCGAAACCGCCATTCCCTTAGAAAGTGCCGAACACGCAAAGAGAAATAACGAAAGAATCAAAAATTTTGAACTCGATTTTTGTAAAAATTTCAGATACAAAATTAACGAAGAGAGAAAGAAAAACGAGTACAAAACATCTTTTCGTTCCGACATCCACGCAACCGATTCGACATGAAACGTATGAATCCCAAAGAGAAGTGCGACAATAGTTGCCATTTCTTTGTAATATTTTCCCTTTGCCTGTTTTACCAAAGAAAAAATAAAGAAAAAAACGAGTAAAGTGTTTATTAAGTGAAGCGAAAAACTATCAAAATGATAGAGGTAAGGTTTATATTCCACCAAATGATATTCTATTGCATAAGTAGACATCGTTATCGGAATGTACATCAGGAAGTAAAAATTGCCCCAAAAAAACGCAAGCGATTCGGCAAGCGGCTTACGTAAATGCACATTTCCTGTGATATATCGGTCATCGTCCCAATTTACAAATTCGTTGTTGAAAATCGGAGTGTACGCAATAAACGTTAAAAGTGCAACGAAAAAAGCAAGATAAAATGTGGAATATTTTTTTAAATGATTCAAAATTGGTTGAAAATCAAAATTTTCCTCCTCATTTTGCGAAACATTTTCAATTTTCTCAACATTTTTAGTTTCAGGATTAGAATTTTCTTTTGGAAACTTATATTTTTTTTTACTCATAACTAAATTTTTTTTCAAAAACTTCGCAAAATTAAATTTTATTTTTCAAAAAACAAATTTTAGCTTCTTTTTCGAAAATTTTTTATATTTTTGCCGCACTTAATCTCTTATTTTAGAAAAAAATGGAACAAAATAAAATTTTGTCTTTCATAAAAGATGTTGAATTGTTCAAAGATTTAACGGAAGAAGAATTGTTGCTGTTGGTAGACAAATTTTTTGAGAAAGATTATCGCATCAACGAATATATTTTTCAAGAAAATTCTCCTCGCAAAAATCTTTACGTTATTTATGAAGGTGAAGCAGAGTTGGTTAAAATGCTTTCTTTTGGCGAGGAAAAACGAATTTCGTATTTTCGAGCGAAAGATTTTCTCAGCGAAAGTGCGTTAATAAACGATGAACCTTATTCTACTTCGGCAAGAACCGTTACGCGTGCTACGTTGTTGGTTATCAAAAACGAGGATATTGTTAAAATTTTCAAGGAAAACGGGAATATTGCGTTGAAAATGATGGCACAAGTGGCACAAGTTATCTCGCGGCGAATTTCTCACGCAAATACGCGTTTGGTCAATGTTGGAAGTCAATATACTTCGGCAAGAACACGACAAGAACACGATTTATTGGGCAATCGCGAAGTTCCTGACGAATATCTCTTCGGCATTCAGACTCTTCGGGCAATGGAAAATTTTAACATCAGCGGCGTAACTCTCAATTTTTATCCGTTGTTAGTCGAAGCGTTGGCGATAGTAAAAATGGCAGCGGCAAAAGCAAATTACGATTTGGGTTTATTAGACCGAGATATTGCAGATAACATTGTCAAGGCGTGTCAAATTATTATCGATGGAAATTATCATAAGCAGTTTGTCGTTGATATGATTCAAGGCGGAGCAGGCACTTCGACAAATATGAACGCAAATGAAGTTATCGCAAACCTTGCTTTAACGTTGATGGGACATCAAAAAGGCGAATATGAATTTTGTCATCCGAATAATCACGTAAATTTGTCTCAGTCAACGAATGATGCTTATCCTACGGCAGTGAAAATTGCGTTGATAAATTCTAACCAACATTTGATTCGCGTTTTAGAAAGTTTAATTATTTCGTTTCGAAACAAAGGAAAAGAATTTTCGCATGTGTTAAAAATGGGGAGAACGCAACTTCAAGATGCCGTTCCGATGACTTTGGGTCAGGAATTTGAAGCCTACGCTGCCACTTTAGAAGAGGAAATTCAAAGATTAAACGAGAACGCAAAATTGTTTCTTGAGGTCAATATGGGAGCAACCGCCATCGGCACAGGAATAAATTCCGACCCCGATTACAGCGCGCGAGTAGTCAACAGACTTCGCGATATCACTCATTTCGAAATAGTTTTAGCGTCAAACTTGGTCGAAGCAACGCAAGACACAGGTGCGTTTATTATGTATTCGTCTGCACTGAAACGTTTATCTATCAAATTATCAAAGATTTGCAACGATTTGCGTTTACTTTCGTCGGGACCGCGAACGGGTTTACACGAGATAAATCTTCCGCCGATGCAACCTGGTTCATCAATAATGCCTGGAAAAGTGAATCCAGTTATTCCTGAGGTTGTAAACCAAATTGCGTTTAAAGTTATTGGAAACGACCTAACCGTTTCGCTTGCTTCCGAAGCAGGACAATTAGAGTTAAATGTGATGGAGCCAGTTATTGTTCAAAGTATATTTGAGTCTATTGAGATGTTGAAAAACGGAATGTTGACTCTGAAATATCGTTGCATTGACGGAATAACGGCAAACGAGAAGCGTTGTCTCGATTATGTTTTGAATAGTATTGGTTTAGTGACTGCGTTGAATCCGATTTTGGGTTACGAAACGTCAACTGCCCTTGCCAAAGAGGCTCAAGAGACAGACCGCGGCATTTATGAACTTGTTTTAGAGAAAAAATTACTCACCAAAGAAGAGTTGGATGAATTTTTGTCTCCACAAAATATGTTAAAGCCGCAGCGTTTAAAAATAAATCACAATTCCAAGTAGAAATAAAAAAACCTGTCAGGTTTTGAGAAGTACTGACAGGTTTGTTTTTATTTTAATTTCCCATTTCTGACAAATATTTGAGTCGCACTAAGCGAACATCAATTTCTGTAAATTCGTCTTCGCCAAGAATTTCGAGCGCTTTTTGCACGGATTCGGTCTGAGCAGTAGAGAAATATTCATAAATTATCTCTTGATGCTCGCGGTCCATAATTTGATTGATGTAATAATCAATGTTAATTTTCGTTCCAGAGTTGACAATTGCCTCGATTTCGGTCAACAGTTCCTCGACTTCTAATTGTTTTGCTTCACAAATATCTTCGAAAGCAACTTTTCTGTCAATGGCTTGAATGATATAAACTTTTAAACCCGATTTATTCACCACCGACTTAACAATCATATCTTGAGGACGCTCAATTTCCTTTTCCTCTACGTATGCTTTTATCAACGTAATAAACTCTTTGCCATATCGTTTAGCTTTTCCCGCACCGACACCGACAATTTGCTGCAATTCCTCCATTGTTATCGGATATTGAATTGCCATGTCTTCGAGTGAAGTATCTTGAAAAATGACAAAAGAAGGAATGTCTTTCTGTTTTGCGATTTTCTTTCGCAAATCTTTCAACAGGGCGAACAACTCTGCGTCAGCAGCTCCTGTACCGATTCCTGCTTGTACGGGAGGAGTATCGTCCTCGTCCTCTTCTTCGAATTGGTGATCTTGTGTTATCATAAACGAAGTGGGATTTTTTAAATATTTCTGTCCCTGTGGGGTGATTTTCAGTAAACCGTAATTTTCTATGTCTTTTTCCAAAAAGTGTGCCACCATCATTTGTCGAATCACTGCTCCCCAAAACTTCGAATCCTTGTCCTCACCAATAGCGAAGATGGGAAGTTTGTGATGCTTGTAAGAACGAATCGCAGCGTTGACCGTGCCGCTAAGAATATTTGAAACATGGTCCGCTTTAAACTTCTCGCGAACAGTCGTTATGACTTTGAAAGCTTTTATAACAAATTCCTTGCCCTCAAACTGCGGACGAGGATGTAAACAATTATCGCAATTCTCACAATTTTGATGAAAATAATCCTCTCCAAAATAATGCAACAACATTTTTCTTCGACAAACAGAAGACTCCGTATACGAAACCGTCTCGACAAGCAACTGTTTTCCAATTTCTTGCTCCGCAACAGGTTTGCCCTGCATAAACTTCTCTAATTTCTGAATGTCTTTGTAACTGTAAAACGCAATACAACGTCCCTCGCCGCCATCACGACCTGCTCGCCCTGTTTCCTGATAATAACCTTCTAAACTTTTCGGAATATCATAATGAATCACGTAACGAACATCAGGCTTGTCAATACCCATCCCAAAAGCAATGGTTGCGACAATAACGTCTGCCTCTTCCATCAAAAATTTATCTTGATTACCCGAACGCATCGAAGACTCCATTCCTGCATGATAAGGAAGTGCTTTCACGCCATTTACGACCAACAACTGTGCTAACTCCTCAACTTTTTTGCGACTAAGACAATAAATTATTCCTGATTTCCCCATATTTGCTCTCACAAATTTGATTATCTCTCTTGCCGCACTCACCTTAGGACGAACCTCGTAATACAAATTGGGACGATTAAACGAAGTTTTAAACACCATTGCGTCAAGCATTGCCAAATTCTTCTGAATATCATGCTGAACCTTCGGCGTAGCAGTGGCGGTCAAAGCCATCAAAGGCGCACGACCAATCTCTTCCATAATTGGACGAATCCTTCTATATTCTGGACGAAAATCATGACCCCACTCCGAAATACAATGTGCCTCATCAACAGCATAAAACGAAATTTTCACTCGTTTTAAAAACTCAATATTCTCTTCTTTTGTCAAAGATTCGGGAGCAACATACAATAACTTCGTTAAACCCGATAAAATATCTTCTTTAACTTTTGCAATTTGATTCTTATTTAACGAAGAATTCAGAAAATGTGCAACACCATCCTCGTTACTAAAACCACGCATAGAATCAACTTGATTTTTCATTAAAGCAATTAACGGCGAGATAATAATGGCTGTACCTTCCAATAACAGAGCAGGAAGTTGATAACAAAGCGACTTTCCCCCACCCGTAGGCATCAACACAAACGTATCACCGCCTCGCAAAACGTTACGAATAACGCCTTCCTGTTCACCAATAAAGCGATTGAAACCGAAATATTTTTGTAGATATTCCTTTATTGGATATTTTTTATCGTCTCTCATTCGTATTTTAATTAAAATTTTCAAAACAAAGATAAAAATGAATTTTTAATTTTTTACTATTTTTTCTCAATTTTTTTTATTATTTTTGAAAAAATTTTTTTATTAAAATTTTATTTTTATAACTAATTGATTTTCAACAATTTATATTTCAATGAATTTACAAAAAATTATCATTTCCCGAACAGATAGCATCGGAGATGTCGTTTTAACTTTGCCCATCGCAGGAATTTTAAAGCAAATTTACCCTAATTGCCGCATTTTTTTCTTGGGACAAACTTACACACTACCTATCTTAGAAACCTCACAACACATTGACGTTCCCTTAGATTGGACGAAATATGAAAAAGCACCTTTCATAGAAGCAGTAAATTTTTTTAAAAATTTGCGTGCAGACGCAATAATCCATATCTTCCCCAACTCAAAAATTGCCAGAGCCGCTTACAAAGCAGGAATTCCGCTGCGAATCGGAACAAGCCATCGATTATATAATTGGTTGTGGTGCAACCGTCCTGTGAACATTCACCGAAAAAATTCGGATTTGCACGAAAGTCAGTTAAATATTAAATTGTTAGAACCCTTAACAGAAAATATTGATTTCTCGTTGAAAGAAATTTCTCAATATTTCGGAATAACAAAAATTTCCCCGTTAAAAAATGAGTTATCTCAACTTATTGATAATAAACGTTTTAATTTAATTTTACACCCAAAATCACGCGGCAGCGCGCGCGAGTGGGGTTTAGAAAACTTCTCGCACCTAATAGAAATGTTGCCCAGCAGTCAATTTCGAATTTTCGTCACGGGAACACCAAACGAGGCAAACGAAATGTCGCTTTTCCTCTCTCAATACAGACAACGAATTTTTAATCTCACGGGACAACTCTCGCTCAAAGAGTTAATCAGTTTTATCAATTCCACTGACGGACTTGTTGCTGCAAGCACTGGACCTTTGCACATCGCCGCTGCTTTGGGAAAAGCCGCTGTCGGAATTTATGCTCCAATGAGACCGATCTTCCCCCAACGTTGGTCGCCAGTAGGTGAAAATTCAAGAGTATTAGTGCTTGATAAAAAATGTAATGACTGCCGAAAAACGCAAAATTGCAAATGTATTCGCGAGATTTCTCCCGCAGATGTCAAAAAAGTTTTACTACAACTTTACGAAAAAAAATTCGGCAAACCAAATAATTTTTAACTACTTGAAGTTGTTGGAGTAAGAAAAGTTTTTTCCACCAAATCTACGTTGCGAATCGAAGCACGAAGCCATGCAAGAACTAAATCTAACTTCTCCTCATCCGAAATTTGAAACGAAACGTCAGAACCTCGCAATTTCCACATCAAATGATGTAAAGTTACCGCTGCACAAACCGAAATATTTAAACTTTCGACAAAACCAAACATCGGAATTCGCAAAAATTCATCTGCCGCATTCAACGACTCTTGCGTTAAACCTTCCTTCTCTGTTCCAAACAGCAACGCAATCTTTCCCTTCGAAACATCAAATTCCTCTAATTCAACATCATTTGTGTGCGGCGTTGTTGCGACAATACGATAATTTTGTGCTTTCAAATGTTCAATAACAGAACTTGTATTCTTCCAACGACGCAGAGACAACCATTTCGAAGTTCCCATCTCGACATCAGGATTTATTTGATAACGATTTTTATTCTCGACAATGTGAATATCTTGCACGCCGAAGGCATCGCAAGAACGTAAAACCGCACTTGCGTTGTGAGACTGATAAATATCTTCCAAAACGACAGTTAAATATCGAGTACGTTTTTCGACATTTTTATAAAAAGTAGCAATTCTTTGCTCGGTAACAAATTTTGTGAGAAACGAAACCAAATTTCGCTTCATTTCCAAAAGTGAAGACATAATTTGATAAAAAGAATTAATTTGAAAAAACATATTTCGCAGAAACTTCGACAATATTTTGCAAAATACCTAAAAGCTTAGGTAAATTATTGATAAAATAACGTTTTTCATCAAAAGTGATTTCATTATTTTCAAATCTCAAAAAACGCCAAACATCGCCTGTCGTTGTTGCACCGAATAATACTTCTGAATAAAAATTATTCTCATCATTAAATTTTTTTGCACCGATAAGTTGTGCTGACGCTTGAATTATCCCTAAATCTAAATCTTGTTTTTTCGCTTCGGCAACGCAAAAAATCGGCGGCGAAACAAAATCGCGAATTTTTGAAAACGAAAATAAAAAATCACACTCACCATTTAAACCAAGGTCTGCATCAACATCAAGATTTAAACCCGAATAAAGTGAAACAGAAACATTACCCTCGTTCAACAACGCAATTTCCTCTAAAATCGGAGAAACTAAACGCTCAGAACGAGATTTCTCACTATTATAACCCAATTTCTCACTCCTCAGCAACGTTTCAGACAACCAAGCACTTGGCTCTATTAAATTTACATTCGGAAATAAATTTTTCTCACTAAATTTCACACCAAATTTATTCCCCAAATCTTTTTTTGTAAAATTGCTGTATGCCATAAATTTTTTTACAAAAATAAAAAACTTTTGCGAAATAAACAAAAAAATTTATCTCGCAAAAAAAATTTACAAATAATTAACAGAATTTGTGTTTATTTCAGAAATTTTAACAGAAACTTCAGTAAATTTTTGCAAAATTAACTCAAAAAACATCTCTCTCGCAACACTTTCTGACTCAAAATGACCAAAATCGGCAAAAATTATTCTGTCATCTGCCTCAAAAAATTGATGATATTTTATATCAGATGTTAAAAAAACATCGGCTTTTTGCGATATTGCGTTGCTAAGAAATTCTGCTCCTGCTCCGCCGCACAACGCAATTCTTCGCACTTTTTTCCCTAATAACTTCGAATGCCGCAAAACAGGAATATTTAAACTTTTCTTAACAAAAGTTAAAAATTCCAAATCTAAAACTTCCTCTTCCAAATCGCCTATTACTCCGCTGCCTTCACGCAAGCAAGAATTTTCCAACGCAAAAATGTCATACGCAACTTCCTCGTAAGGATGATTTTTCAAAAGTGCGTCAATTAACGAATTTTGCCGATATTTCGGAAAAATTACTTCGATTTTTGTCTCTTTTTCGAAATGAATTTTACCAATTTCGCCGACAAACGGATTTGCGTTTTCCATTCCGCGAAATGTTCCCTCGCCCGCGGCATTGAAACTGCAACAATCATAATTGCCGATATTGCCTGCTCCTGCCAAAAACAACGCCGAACGCACTTTTTCGCCGTGCGATTCGGGAACAAAAGTGATTAATTTCCGCAATTCGCCCATTTTTGGAGATAAAATTTTAACATTTTTTAACTTTAACTTCGCACCTAATCTTCCATTTATACCGTTTAAAATGTTGTCAAAATTTGTGTGGCCGCAATAAAGCGAAATGTCGTTTTTTATTGCTTTCATCACAATTTTCTCGGTAAAATTGCGGTTTATCAATTTTTTTAACCCGAAAAATATCGGCGGATGATGAGAAATAATCAAATTAAACCCCAAAGAAATTGCCTCATCAAGCACAGATCCGGTAACATCAAGCGAAATCAAAATTCCCGTAATTTCATTTTGCGAATTTCCGACAATTAGCCCGCTGTTGTCATAATTTTCTTGATACGAAAGCGGAGCAATTTGTTCCAAATATTTTGTTATCTCGTTGATAATCATTATTTTCTGTTTTTAAGTTTGACCAAAATTTCTAAATTAAAAGACGAAAAAATTGTTTTATTACTTTTTTTCCCAATTTTTCCATCAATATTTATAAAACAAATTTCACTTTTCAAAAAATTATTTTCCTGAGAAAAGGTAAAATCTTTTTTCTCAACATTGTAAAAACGAAAATCAGAATGTTTTTTTTGCAATTTTTTCGGCAAAGAATCTAAGAAAAAAACCAATTCTTTCTCTTTTAACCGCTTGATTTTCAACAAATTATCTTTTTGTGAAAATGAAATAGTTAAAGAATCTTTATTTCCCAATTCGTAAGAACGTTCTTGCAAAGCATTCAAAGAATCTTGATAATAATGATAAAAATTAAACGCAAAATAATAATCAAAATCCGAAACTTTTACCATTTTTTCATTCGGGACAACGCTCGAAAAAGTGAAAAAATCGAAATTTTCGTGCCTTCCTGTATCAAAAACAGACTGCTGATACGAATTTATGCCCATTAATTCCAAAATTTTCGAATGAGGATAACGCGAATTCTCCGTTGAATCGTTAAAAATTGTTGTTAAATCTTCTGTAAAAAATTCCTGAAAACATTTGTAACCGTGATAATCACACAAATAATCAACTACATTGTAAATTTGCATATAATTTTCACTCGACATTGTTTTAGAATTTTTAACAATTTTACCATTTTTTAACAATTCTTCCTTTTCCAACAACATTTTTAAACGACTCATTTGATTCATCTCCGACAAATTAAACGCACTCGTTGGTCCCAAAGTGGATAAAAACAACACACAAAAAAGCGAAATCGGAATTATCGCAATATTTTTCAAGCGATTCACAAGCATAAAAATCGAAATTCCTGTCAACCAAAGGGCAAGCAACAAGATAAAAAATCGATTAACCGTTAAACCATATTGGTTGATTCGCACTCCGATGGCGACAAATAATAAAATTATCAGCGGGAAAATTGCCCAATAAAAACCTTTTGCGTACATTCTTATCCATTGATGTTCGGTTTTCTCTTGAATCGGATACAACATTAAAAGTGAAAAAATTCCTGTTATTGAGAAACCCAAAACCAAGTACGAGACAATTCCTGACGGCAATCGAAATTCTACAATAATTTGAATTATATAAACGTAAAGAATTGATAGATAGATAGTTACAAGTGGAATTAAGATGTATTGAGTGAAAATTTTCAGTCCCATCGGATATTCTTCGTTGTTGAAGAACTCGAAATTTCGGGGAATTTGCGAGACAAAAAACCACGTATTAAAAATCGAAGCGACAAAAACCCACAATTCGCCGTAAGTTTTTACATCAATGTTTGTGTTAAAAAGTTTGTCAATAGTGAAAAGTGCAAGCACTAATCCCAAAAACAAAACAGCAGAAAATAAAATTGCCAAGACAAAACGGAGAAATAAAATTCTGTTGTATTGCCAAAAAGTTTGCAAATTTCGATGCTGAAAATAAGTACTAATTGAGACAAACAAATGTGCTAAAATAGTGAAAATCACTGCTTTAACAAAATCACTCATCAACCAATGTTCGGGCAATAAAAAATAATAGCCCATTAAAATTACAAATATTGCGAGTTGGAAAAAATGCGTTTTGAGAAAATCAAAATTTCTACCTTCTGACATCAAATAAATTCCGAGAGAAAGCGGCACGCCGAGCAGCGAAATATAAATTGCGTTCACAAACCAAAATGCTTCTTTAACATTTGGATTTTCAATGAGATAAAAACTGACGGCGAAACCAATTATCGCAAAAAATATCGTTACGGGAAAACGCAAAAGTGCGTCAACAGAGTTTTCAAATAATCTTTTGAGCGAAGGAAAATTCATAAAATTTAACAAATTTTAAATAAAATTATGAAATCAAAAATATTTCGAGACAAATATAAGAAAATTTTTTGATAAAAAAATTATTTTTCAAATATATTTTTTACTTTTGTCTTTGATTTTAGAGAAATAAAATGAAAATTTTAATTTTAAATTACGAATATCCGCCCCTTGGCGGCGGAGCGGGCGTTTGCACAAGATTCGAAGCCGAAGGACTCGCATTTTTGGGCAACGAAGTAACGGTTTTAACTACTTGGTTCGAAGGCGAAAAAGAAATTTCTCAAGAAGGAAATTTAAAAATTATTCGTTTAAAATCGAAGCGAAAATTTGTTTATAAATCGAATCCCATAGAGTTTTTGTCGTGGATTTTATTTGCGAAGAAATATCTTAGAACTTATTGCAAATCAAGCGATTATGATATTTGTATCGCCAATTTTGCGTTGCCCGGCGGTGAGGTTGCGATGTCGTTGAAAAAAAATACAGGAATTCCGTATATTGTTGTCTCTCACGGGCAAGATATTCCGTGGTCGTATCCGAAGTTGATGTTAAAATATCATTTATTGACGTATTTTCGTATCAAAAAAATTGTGAATCATTCTGAAAAATTGGTGTTATTGAGTCAAGATAAAAAAAGAATTGCAGACAATTTTACAGGGAAGAAATTGAGTCATAAAAATGTAGTTATTCCGAATGGCTGTGATATGTCGTTGTTTAAACCCGATTTTTCAAGGAAAAATAAAAATTTTGTGATTCTTTTTGTTGGTCGTCTTGTTGATATAAAAGATCCGTTTACTTTTTTGAATGCGTTAAAAATTTTGAAAAATAGCGGTTTTTCGAGTTTTTCTGCGAGAATATTAGGTGACGGCGATTTGCGTGGCAAGATGGAACATTTTGTGCAAAAAAATGGTTTGTCTGAGAATGTTGTTTTTCGCGGTTGGGTTTCGAAGGGCGAGATGATTTTGGAATATCAAGCGGCAAGTTTGCAGGTAATGTCGTCTGTTGAGGAGGCAATGTCGGTGGCAATTTTGGAATCTTTGGCATGCGGTCAATATGTGCTTTCTACCCCCGTGAGCGGAAATACGGACTGCATTATTGAGGGAGAAAATGGAGAATTTTTCCCGTTTAAAAAAGCAGAAGTTCTTGCACAAAAAATTCAACAATTTTATGAACAAAAATTTTTGAACAGTTTTTCGGTTTCGACTAACATTCTCGAAAATTTTCGAGAAAAATATGATTGGAAAGAAATTGTTAAAGAATATGAAAATTTGTTAAAAAATATTTTGAAAAAATAAAAAAAGTTGTAATATTTTCTGTTTCTTTGACTCTGTGAAAAATTTTTCACAGAGTTTTTTGCAAAAATGAAGTTAAATTTTATTTTTTCTAATAATTTTTCGTTTTTAGATAAAAAATTTGAGAAAAATTTTTACTTTTGCAAAGAATATTTTTGTTAAAAAATTCAAGAAAATTTTATGTCAAAAAAAGTTTCTGCCGAAACAGCAAACGAGTTAGGTTTGTCCGTTGAGGAATTTGAAAAAATACAAGAAATATTAGGTCGTATTCCGAATTTCACCGAGTTAAGCATTTATTCAGTTATGTGGTCGGAACACGCCTCATATAAAAATTCGATTCGTTGGTTAAAGGTTTTGCCCAAATCAGGTTCTGCCGTTCTTGCCGAGGCAGGCGAGGAAAACGCAGGAATGGTTGACATCGGCGATGGTCTTGCTTGCGTTTTCAAAATCGAATCACATAATCATCCTTGTGCTGTTGAACCTTATCAAGGTGCCGCAACAGGAGTCGGCGGAATAAACCGCGATATTTTTACGATGGGAGCAAGACCAATTGCTCAGTTAAACTCTCTTCGTTTTGGGAATCCACAAAATGAACGCACAAAATGGCTTTTGAAAAGAGTCGTAAAAGGAATCGGAGATTATGGAAATGCCTTCGGCGTCCCTGTTGTCGGCGGAGAAGTATTTTTCGAAGAATGTTATAATGTAAATCCGCTTGTCAATGCGATGTCTGTCGGAATAGTTCGCAAAGGCGAAACTGTTTCTGCCACCGCAAAAGGAATCGGAAATCCTGTTTACATTGTCGGTTCAATGACAGGAAAAGACGGCATTCACGGAGCAACATTTGCTTCTGCCGATATTACTGAAAATTCTGCCGATGACATTCCTTCGATTCAAGTTGGAGATCCATTTATGGAAAAATTACTTCTCGAAGCAACTCTCGAAGTGATTCAGACTGGCGTAATTGTCGGAATGCAAGATATGGGTGCCGCAGGAATCATTTGTTCAACCTCTGAAATGTCGGCGAGAGGAAATTGCGGGATGAAAATTTTTCTTGACAAAGTACCTTTGCGACAATCTCAAATTGAAGCGTGGGAAATTTTATTGTCCGAATCGCAAGAGCGAATGTTGATGGTTGTCGAAAAGGGAAAAGAAGAAATTGCGGAGCAAGTTTTCGAAAAATGGGATTTGGCATACGCAATTATCGGCGAGGTTATTGAACAAGATATTTTGCAATTTTTTATGAACAAAGAGTTGGTCGCAGAAGTGCCTGCCTCGTCATTGGTTTTAGGCGGCGGCGCACCTGTGTATGAACGCGAATTTGTTAAACCTTCATATCTCAAAGAAATTGTAAAATTCAATATTGATGACGTTCCTGTTCCTGAAAATTTGCGAGAAGTTGCGTGGTTTTTGCTTCAAAGACCGAATATTGCCTCGAAAAGATGGATTATTGAACAATATGACTCAATGATAGGCACTGCAAATTTGAGTACAAATTCTTGGTCAGACGCCGCAATTGTCAATTTGAAAGGGACAAACAAAGCACTTGCGTTAACGGTTGACTGCAATTCGCGTTATGTTTTCGCAGATTCTGAAGAGGGAACTGCTATTGCGGTTGCGGAAGCAGCGAGAAATATTGTTTGTTCAGGTGCAGAACCCTTAGCGATAACAAATTGTTTAAATTTTGGGAATCCGTATAATCCTGAAGTTTATTGGCAGTTTGTCGGAGCAATAAAAGGAATGGCGAAGGCATGTCGCAAATTTGATACGCCTGTAACGGGCGGAAACGTAAGTTTTTATAATCAGTCAACAATAGACGGCAAAACTGTTCCTGTTTTTCCGACTCCCACAATTGGAATGCTTGGTTTATTGCGAGATAAGAAACATCAAATGTCAATTTCGTTCAAAAACAAAGGTGATATGATTTTTCTCATCGGTGAATCGCGAAATGATATTTCCTCTTCTGAATATTTGGTTTCGTATCACGGAATAAAATATTCACCGACTCCGTTTTTCGATTTAGATTACGAATTTCGAATGCAGGAAGTTGTGCGAGAATTAATCACAAAAAATTTAATTTCTTCCGCTCACGATATTTCTGAAGGTGGTTTATTTATAACGTTGTTGGAATGTTCCTTGGGAAATGGTTTAGGTTTCGATATTACGTCTGATGCCGAGATTCGTTTAGATGCTTTTTTGTTCGGCGAATCGCAAGGAAGAGTGGTTATTTCTGTCATTCCGTACAAAGAAACAGAATTTGTCGATTTTATGATACAAAAGAATTTTCCTTTTTCAACACTTGGACACGTAACAAAAGGCGAAATGCGAATTGATGATATTTCGTATGGTTTTGTGCAGGATGCAGAAAAGGAATATTTAACGGCTTTGGAAAAAGTCATCGGAGAATAAAAACAAAATTTTAACCTTATCAAAAAATTTGATAAGGTTTTTTTGCACAAATTTTATAAAAATTAATTAAATTTTTTATAAAAACAAATTTTTTCGTATATTTGTAACGTTTAAACTCTCACTCAATAAAATTTTTATGAAAACTATTTTGTTATTTTTGTTATTTTTCACTTCAAATTTTGTGTTTGCACAAAGAATTTTGTTTGGTTTTGTTACAGATAAATCAGGAAATCCCATTGAAAATGTAAGAGTTTCTCTGATAAATACAAATTTTCAGACTTTTACAAATATTGAAGGAAAATATTCCATCGAAATTTCTGAAGAAAATAAAATTTTAGAATTTTCGAAAAAAGATTTTCGAACACAAGAACTTGAAGCGACCAACGAAAAAGAATTGAATGTTACGCTTATTTTGCTTTCTGATGTGAAAGATATTTTTGACCTAAGTTTAGAGGAATTAATGTTGTTGGAAGTCGTTTCTTCAACGAAATTTGCTCAAAAACAGTCCTCAGCACCGAATGTTATCTCTATTGTGAAAAATGACGCAACGAAAAATTTTGCTTGGCACTCAATAAATGATGTTTTGTTTAAGCAAGCAGGTTTTTCCCCGTCTCAAGATTACGACAGAATCACAACGGGGGCAAGAGGAATTCCTGAAGGATGGAATAATAATCATCTTTTACTCTTAATTGATGGAATTCCGTTTAACTCGACTTTGTACGGCACGGCTACCACAAACGAATTTACGCCGCTGATTTTTACAAAAACACTCGAAATTATCAAAGGTCCAGGGTCGGCACTTTACGGCTCGAATGCTACAAACGGCGTTATTACGTTAAATTCCTTCTCGGCAAACGATTTCGAAACAAACAAAATTTTTGTCAACATTCAAAATGGCGAAAAAAATACAAATTTCTACGATATTTTAGGAATTTTTAAAACCAACCTTCTAAATATTACTTCTTCTTTGAGTTATTTCTGCACAGACGGCGAGAAATATTCCTCCTTCGACGGTTCGTTAGAAATGGATTCGACTAATCATTTGAAAAAATTTGAACCCCAAAACGAACGATTCGGAGGGTATTTTTTTCTAAAAATCGAAGGAAAAGAGAAAATAAAAGGTTTATCGATGCAAATTCACTCACAAATAACCAACACAAAAACAGGACACGGATGGCTGTGGAATATTCCCGACAACAACGAAAATATTCGAGATGTTCATAATCATTTTGTTTTGAAATTTCAAAAAAATATTTCTCGAAATTTCAAAACAGAAATTGTGGCAAAATATTCGTTGCATTTCTTAGATTGGGATATGTGGTATTATCGCAAAGGTGCTTTCGACAATTTTTACCCCAAAGGTGTGAACGAATATCTCAAAACTTCGTTCAATAACATTTTTTTGCGTCTGCAATTTATTTATAAATTGCCTAAAAATGCGGTATTGGTTTGTGCCGCTGAACCCAATTTTTTTATTTACACAGGTGATAACCAACATTTCTCCAACACAGATTTGTTAAATACGACAGAAGGTTTTCCGCCATTGAACGAAAATCGTTCATTAGGTGCATATCTTGAGTTGATAAAAAATAAACCGACCAAAAATATTGGGAGTTTTTTGCAATTTTCGACAGGAGAAATCTTGGGAAAATATTTGCAATTAACCGCAGGAGTGCGTTATGATATTAATTTTTTCGATTATTCCGATGTTTCGCTTCCCGAAAAACCTGTTAGGTCAAAGAAATTTGATGAAATTTCGCCGCGTGCTTCGCTTGTCATTGCTCCGACAGAGAAAGTTACGTTAAAAATTCTTGCGTTAACCGCTTTTCGCGCTCCTTCGCCGACAGAATTATTTGGGTACAACACTTGGGCTATCGCTTCAAATATCAATGAGTTAAAGCCTGAAAGAATCAAAAGTTTAGAGTTAGCCCTTGATTATAATGTCAATAAATTTCTCAATTTTCGTATCAATTCATTTTATACTATTTCTGAAGGACAAATCGGTTATAGTTTAGGAAATAATAATTTGAGTACAAATATTTATGATTTAACGAATGCAGGTGTCGAAAGTGAAATTTTGTTTACCAAAAATAAATTTTCACTTTTTTTGAATGCCACTTTTTTGAAAAAAATTGATGAGAAAATTTTTGAAAATGAACTCGAATATGTTTCGTTGCACAAAGAAAAACTCACTTGGACTCCGCAAATGACTGCAAATTTGGGTGCTTCGTGGAATATTAAACAATTTCAAGTCTCGCTGCAAGGACATTTTCAGGATAAAGTGTTGCGAAGAGACAACGATTTTTACTCAAATGACGAATTAGCATCAATGAATTTAACCTCGCAACCGCGGCCAACAGAAGTTTCTGCGTGGTTTTCGCTTGATATGTTGTTTTCGTACAAATATCGATTTGTGAAATTTGGAATTTTGGGGACTAACATTTTAAATTCGGATAATTATTTAGTGAAAAGTATGAAATTCCCATTCGATTATAAAATGGATGGCAGACGAATCGCATTTTTTATACATATTGAGATGTAAAATTTTAATGTTATTGAAAATATTTTTTATTTTTGTGAGTTTAATTTTTCAAATTTATGCGAATAATTTTGTTATTGATACTTTTTTCGATTCTTTTTTTGGAAAAATGTTCGATTTCGAATCAAAATATTACGAAAAAAACGAATCTTGACTCTTTGACTCTCGACATTTCGCGCGGCGATGTGCGAATGATGTTTTATAATTGTGAAAATTTGTACGACCCTTTCGATGATTCTCTTACAAAAGATGGAGAATTTCTGCCCGACGGCAACAAACGTTGGACGTATCAAAAAATGCAAATTAAATTGCGGCAAATTTGTAAAGTAATTACTGCAGTTGGTGGTTGGCAGCCGCCTGAGGTTATTGGGCTTTGTGAATTGGAAAATCGTTTTGTGCTGGAGCAATTAACGAGGAAAACGCCGCTTTCGAAGTTTGGTTATCAAATTATTCACAAAGAATCTCCCGACCAACGCGGTATTGATGTAGGACTTTTGTATTTGCCTGAAAAATTTTATCCGCTTCATTATCAAGCAATTACAATTCGTTTTCCGTTTGATACGACAAGAAGAACGCGAGATATTTTGTATGTAAAAGGTCATTTTTTTCATAAAAATGATACGGTGCATATTTTTGTGAATCATTGGCCCTCAAGAATGGGCGGTCAACTTGAGTCTGAAGAGGGGAGAATTTTTGTGGCAAAAAAAGTTCGCAATATTGTTGATTCTATTCTTGCGAAGGAAGCTGACGCAAAAATAATTTTAATGGGAGATTTAAACGATTATCCCGTGAATAAAAGTGTTACAGATTTTCTGAAAGCAAAAACGAAATTTGACTCAATATCGAATAATGAATTGTATAATTTGTCTTATTATTTGCAGGAAATCAAGGGAATCGGCAGTTATAAATACAACGGAGAATGGGGTATATTAGACCAAATGATAGTTTCGGGAGGTTTTTTTACAGCAAAAAATTCTTTACATTTGTCAGTTGAAAATGCGAATATTTTTAGAGCAGATTTTTTATTAATGAATGACGAAAACTTTGTCGGAATGCGTCCTTTTCGAACTTACAATGGTTTTAAGTATCTCGGCGGTTTCAGTGATCATTTGCCCGTTTATGTAGATTTATTTCGAAAAAATTAAACGAAAATTTTGTAAAAAACGATTTTTTTTTTACTTTTGCAAAAAATTTATTTTATGCGAATTGTTAATCCGCTTTATGATACGGCTTTCAAAGAATGGGAGCGAATTTCAATGGAGTTGATGGAAAAAGAAGAGGAATTGCGTGAG
>DYQK01000033.1 GCA_020719385.1 Rikenella microfusus
TTTTCTTGGAATGTTGTTTTTTCTCAAAAACTATTGTTTTTATAGATATGTATTTCAAGAAATTTCTTTTGTTATTGATTTTTGTAATGTTAAAAAAAGTTAATTATTCGCAAGATTCTATAAAAATTCAAAAAAATTATTATTATTTTGCCTATTCTTATGGAAATCAAAGCATTTATAACCCATTGACCGTTATTTTGAATCGCGGTTGGGACGTAGTTCAATGTCAATTGAATCGAAGACAAATTTTTAAAATCGATTATTATCCCGCCGCAAAAAATGTTTTAGAAAATTGGAAAAACCCTATTGAAAATATTTCGCAAACAGGATGGAAAACTTTTCTTTCGCAAGAAATTTTTCCATTAGATTTCTCGAAACACGGAGCAAGATGGGCTCCAAATTATTCTCTGCACCTTCTCGGCGGCGGAGTGAGTTATAAAATGTTGAGCGAATGGTTTGATTATCAAGAAGTTCCTTTGCCAAGAGTTAATTCTGCCATTGTAATTTTATTTTGTGCTTTTGTGAACGAAACTCTTGAGAATAAAAATTTAGGAAAAAATACTGACGCAATAGCGGATTTTTATTTTTTCGATATTCCTGCGATATTTTTGTTTAATATCAAAAAAGTAAATTATTTTTTGACAAAATATTTTCATTTGGCAGATTGGTCAACTATGCCTTCGTTTGTTTTTCCGAGCGGCGAACTTCATAACAACGGTCAATATTTTGCGGCGAAGTTAAAAATTCCGTTTACAAAAAATTTATATTTGTTTAATTATTTTGGTTTGAGTTATTTGGGTGGTTTTTCGTATGAATTTTCGGATAATACGGCGATTTCTGTCGCTGCGGGAGCAAAAACGTCTCGTTTAGTGAGTTTAAAAAACGATTTTAGACAAAATACTCTCGATTTGGGTTTTAGTGCGGGGATTTTTTATGACAAAAATAATTCACTTCTTGCTTCATTTGTGATTAGCGATGTGGAAGATTATTTCTGTCAGTTGAGTATTTTTCCGAGTTTAGTGAGTTTTAGAGGGTTTTCACCTGGTTTTTGGGTTGTTTTGAATCGCAAAATAGAGTTTTCTGTTGGTGTTTCTGCGAAATTTCCGTTAGGAATTGGAGTCGGGATTAAATAATTAAACTTTTTTAATTTTTTTTTGCGAAAAGTTTTAAAATTTAGAAAAAAATAGTATTTTTGTGCAAAATAATTTTTCGAGAAAAAAACATTTCGCAAAAAAAATTATGGCAAAAAACGATTATAAATACGGGAGTAAATATAAATTCCGTGATATGAAATTTCATTCTTCGTCGGAGTGGATGGCAAATTCGACCAAGAAATATCGTCGCGTGTTTGATAAGGCGGAGTTGACTTATATGCGTTTTGAGTTTTCGTTTTATAACAAATTATTTGACGAAGAGGAATGGACAGCAAAAGTTAATCTCAAAGTTTTTAATTTGAGTAAAAATCGTGAGGAGGTTTTCGACCAGGAGGAAAAGCGAGTCATAAAAACCGAGGAGAATGTAGTTTACATTTATAAAAGTTGGGGCGTTGCAACTGCGGGCGGTTTTTGGGAAAGAGGCGAGTATATTTGCGAGGCTTATATTGACGGCAAATTGGTTGGCTCACAGAACTTTTATGTTGAGGATGTTGGTTTAGTTACCGAGTCTCAGAATCCTTATTTCGATATTGAGAGCGTAAAATTGTATGCGGGCAATTCGGATGCTTGGCAGGAGGAGGAGAAGCGTTATCTGAAGAAATTTTATCTTGATGAGACTCAATATGTTTGGGTTGAGTTAAAGATTCGGAATAAAGTTCAAACTGCGTGGAATTTTGAGTATTTCATCAATATTTATGATGATGCTGGACTACCGAAGGCATATATTGAGACATTAAAATATATCGAAAGCGGGAAGAAAGATATGACTTTCACTTTTGACCGTGGTTGGGGCAGTAACGAGCCGGGTACGTGGAAAAATGACAAGTACATTGTCGAGATTGTTTTTATGGAGACGTTAGTCGCAGTTGTTCCTTTCGAAATGGGAAATGAAGAGGAGGAAGGCGTTTATGAATATAATGCGTTAAACCATCTCGGCGTGTTGCAGCAGCAGGTCGCTACGAATGAAGATTCTGATGAGACTCTTGAGGACGTGATTAAACGTTTAGATGAGTTAATCGGACTTCAGGAGGTGAAAAAGAAAATCAAAGAACATGTGAATTATCTCGAATTTATCAAACTTCGCAGAGAAAAAGGTTTCGAAGATTCTGAAAATTTTGCGTTACATAGTGTTTTCACAGGAAATCCTGGAACGGGAAAAACTACGGTAGTTAAATTGTTGGGGAAGATTTACAGGAAAATGGGACTTTTGTCGAAAGGTCACGTCTTAGAAGTGGATAGAGCAGAGTTAGTCGGAGAGTTTATCGGACAAACTGCTCCAAAGGTTAAAAAAGCCATCGAAGACGCAAGAGGCGGCATTTTGTTTATTGATGAAGCATATTCTCTCGCACGCGCAGGCGATGACGCAAAAGATTACGGCAAAGAAGTCATAGAAGTTTTGGTGAAAGAAATGTCTGACGGAATAGGCGATATTGCGATAATGGTCGCAGGTTATCCCAAAGAGATGCAGTCTTTCATTGATTCAAACCCCGGACTCAAGTCTCGTTTTAAATATTATTTTCATTTTGACGATTATTTTCCCGAAGAACTTCGCGAAATCGCAAGATATGCGTGTGAAAAAAGAGGCGTCAAACTTTCTCCCGAAGCAATAGCGTTGGCAGAGAAAATGTTAACCGAAGCATTTCGAAATCGAGACAATTCCTTCGGAAATGCTCGATATGCTTACGCAATCATTGACGAGGGGAAAATGAACATGGGACTTCGTTTAATGAAACTTCCCGATGTCAAAAATTTAGAGAAAGAAACTCTCTCGACTATCGAAGCGGAGGATTTGAAAAAAATCATTGAGACAAAACGCAAAAAAATGGCTGATATTGCCGTTGATGAAAATTTACTTCGCGATTCTTTGAAGGAATTAAATACGTTAGTCGGTTTAGATTCTATCAAAAACGAAGTGAACGAGTTGACAAAATTAGTTCGATATTACCGAGAATCGGGCAGAGATGTGTTGAATAAATTTTCACTTCACACGGTTTTCACAGGAAATCCTGGTACAGGCAAAACAACAATTGCCCGAATCATTGGAAAAATTTACAAAGCACTCGGACTTTTGGAACGCGGACACGTTGTCGAGGCAGGCAGAGAAGGTTTTATTGCAGGTTACATCGGACAAACCGCTTTGAAAACCAAAGAACGAATCGACGAAGCAATGGGCGGCGTTTTATTTATTGATGAGGCATACGCACTTTCTGAAGGTGGAAGCACAGGATTCGGAAACGAAGCCATCGAAGTAATATTGAAAAACATGGAAGATTTGAGAGGTAAATTTGCCGTTATCGCAGCAGGTTATCCCGACAATATGGAAATTTTCTTGCGAGCAAACCCTGGACTCAAGTCTCGTTTTGATAGAGTTTTGCATTTCAACGATTATTCTCCCGAAGAACTTTACTCTATTGCGGAGATAATGTTTGCAGCCGAGAGTCTTACTCCTGACAAAGAAGCGGAGGAGCATATTAAAAATTATCTCGGCGAATTGCACCGCAAAAGAGATAAATTTTTTGGAAATGCCCGTTCTGTGCGAAAGTTAGTCGAAAAGTCAATTAAAAATCAACATCTTCGAATGGCGTCTATTGCGTCAGGTACGCGTACTACCGAGATGATGGAAACGATTACTATTGACGATGTTCATGAATTTGTTCCTGATGAATCGCGAAAAGGTGGAGTTGGTTTTAAACGAAATTAACATTTTTTTAATCAAATTGCCCGTAAGTTTAACCCAAATTTGCGGGCAAATATTCAAGTTTATTTGTAAAAATCGAAAATATTTTTTATTTTTGCAAAAATTCACTTGGGAAATTTTATTGAAAAAATAATTTTTTTTAATGCTGTGTACTTTTTTCGTTAAAATAAATTGAAAATTGATACAGCAACAAGTTTTTATTTAACAAAAAAAATGAAAAATTTTCAACGATATTTAATCACTGCCGCACTTCCTTACGCAAATGGTCCCGTTCATATCGGACATTTGGCAGGCGTTTACATTCCCGCAGATATTTATTCTCGATATTTGAGATTAAAAAAGGAAGACGTAATCTTTGTTTGCGGCTCCGATGAACACGGCGTTCCTATCACGATTCGCGCACAAAAAGAAGGAAAAACTCCGCAAGAAATTGTAGACAAATATCACTCAATAATTAAAAATTCGTTTGCAGAATTCGGAATAAATTTCGATATTTATTCTCGAACAACAAATTCTGTTCATTACGAGACGGCTTCAAATTTTTTTAAAACTATTTTCGAAAAAAACGGTTTTATTGAGAAGACTACAGAAAATTTTTTCGATGAAGAACGTCAACAATTTCTTGCTGACCGATATATTATCGGCACTTGTCCGCGTTGCGGCAACGAGAAAGCCTACGGCGACCAATGCGAAAAATGCGGCACTTCTCTTGCTCCGTCTGAATTATTGAACCCGCATTCTGCGTTGAGTGGAAAACCACCTATTTTAAAATCGACTAAACATTGGTATTTGCCGCTTGATAAATTTGAGAATTTTTTGAAAAAATGGATTCTTGAGGAACATCAAGAATGGAAACCAAATGTTTACGGACAATGTAAGTCTTGGATTGACAGCGGTTTACAACCAAGGGCTGTTAGTCGGGATTTGAATTGGGGCGTTCCTTTGCCGATAGAAGAGGGAAAAGGAAAAGTTTTGTATGTTTGGTTCGATGCACCGATTGGTTATATCTCAGCCACGAAGGAACTCACAGAGGATTGGGAGAAATATTGGAAATCTGAGGATACAAAACTCGTTCATTTTATTGGAAAAGACAATATTGTTTTTCATTGTATTATTTTTCCGATAATGTTAAAAATGGAGGGAAGTTATATTTTGCCCGAAAATGTTCCTGCAAATGAATTTTTGAATCTTGAGGGCGAAAAGATTTCTACCTCGCAAAATTGGGCTGTTTGGTTGCACGAATATCTCGAAGATTTTCCCCAAAAACAAGACGTTTTGAGATATGTCCTAACTGCAAATGCACCTGAAACAAAAGATAACGATTTTACTTGGAAAGATTTTCAAGCACGGAATAACAGTGAATTGGTCGCTGTTTTAGGGAATTTTGTGAATCGAGCTGTCGTTTTGACGCACAAATATTTCGAAGGAAAAGTTCCGCAATACGATTCTTTTTCCGATTATGACAAAGAAGTTTTAACTTCATTTTCGCAAATTAAGAAAAATGTCGAGGAGAATATTGAGAATTTTCATTTTCGCGAAGCATTAAAAGAAGCAATGAATTTGGCAAGAATTGGAAATAAATATCTCGCAGACACAGAACCTTGGAAAATTGTAAAAACTGATTTTTTGAGAGTACAAACAATTTTATACATTTCTTTGCAAATTTGCGGCAATTTATCGCTTTTATTTGAGCCGTTTTTGCCTTTCACCGCTGCGAAACTTCGAAAAATGTTAAATAGCAACGAAATAAATTGGGAAAATATCGGAAAAGAAAATCTTTTGCCCGTAAATCATCAAATTGAAACGGCAGAATTGTTGTTTGCTCAAATTGAAGACAAAGAAATTGAGAAACAAATTGAAAAATTACATTTTGCAAAGCAACAAAGACTTCAGCAAACCGCTTCGCAAGTAAAATCTGCAAAACAAAATATTTCGTATGACGATTTTCAGAAAATTGACATTCGCGTGGCAACGGTTTTGAAAGCAGAAAAAGTTGCAAAAACGAAAAAATTATTGCAACTGACTCTCGACACAGGAATCGATACGCGAATAGTTGTTTCAGGAATTGCCGAATCTTATTCTCCCGAACAATTAATTGGCAAGCAAGTGGTGATTTTGGTAAATCTCGAGCCAAGAGAAATCAAAGGAATCACCTCGCAAGGAATGATTCTTACGGCAGAAGGACAAAATGGCGAGTTATGTCTTTTGTCACCTGAAAAACTTTTTATGAACGGTGCAGAAATAAAATAATTTTTCACAAAAAAACCTGTTGAGATATAAATTTTCAACAGGTTTTATTCATTTTTTTTGTAAAATAAAAAAATTACGTTACTTTTGCGGTTTAAATGAAAAATTCGAAAATGAAAAATATACGAAATTTTTGTATTATCGCACACATCGACCACGGAAAAAGCACTCTCGCTGACCGTTTATTAGAATATACTCATACTCTTTCGCAAAAAGAATTGCGCGAACAAGTTCTTGACGATATGGATTTGGAACGAGAAAGAGGAATCACCATAAAAAGCCACGCAATACAGATGAATTATCTCCTGAAAGGAAATAATTATACGTTAAATCTCATTGATACACCCGGACATGTCGATTTTTCTTACGAAGTTTCGCGAGCCATTGCGGCTTGTGAAGGTGCATTGTTAGTCGTTGATGCAACGCAAGGCATTCAAGCACAAACTATCTCAAATTTGTATCTCGCCATCGAACACGATTTAACCATTATTCCTGTTCTGAATAAAATTGATATGGACACCGCAATGCCCGAGGAGGTGAAAGACCAAATTGTTGACCTTTTGGGTTGCGAAAGAGACGAGATAATTGAAGCAAGCGGCAAGACAGGAATCGGTGTGGAAAAGATTTTAGAAGAAATTATCGCAAAAATTCCTGCTCCAAACGGAAATCCGAAGGCACCGCTTCAAGCATTAATTTTTGATTCGATTTTTAATCAGTATCGAGGCATAATTATTTATTTCAAAATTCTCAACGGCGAGATTCGTTCCAATGATTTCGTTAAATTTTTCAATACGAAGAAAGAATATTACGCAGATGAAATTGGAATTTTGCGAATGTCTCTCGAACCGAGAGACATTCTAAGTACAGGAGATGTTGGTTATCTCATTTCAGGCATAAAATCTGCCAAAGAAATTAAAGTCGGCGATACAATTACTCACGTAGAAAATCCTTGCTCGCAGGCAATAGCGGGTTTCGAAGAAGTTAAACCGATGGTTTTCGCAGGCGTTTATCCCATCGAAGCAGAAAATTTTGAGGAACTTCGAAATTCGTTGGAAAAATTGCAGTTAAATGATGCGTCTCTAACTTTCGAACCCGAATCTTCCATGGCGTTAGGATTCGGATTTCGATGCGGCTTCTTGGGACTTTTGCATATGGAAATTATTCAGGAACGATTAGACAGAGAATTTAATATGAACGTAATTACGACTGTGCCTAACGTTTCTTACAAAATTTTTTCGACAAAAGATGAACTTATTGAAGTCCATAATCCTGCAGGTTTGCCCGATGTACGAACCATTGACTTTATCGAAGAACCTTATATAAAGGCACAAGTCATTACAAAATCGGAATATTACGGGGCAATAATGAAACTTTGTCTCGACAAAAGAGGCGAATTTAAACATCAAAATTTTCTCACCAGCGACAGAGTGGAGTTAACTTTTGAATTGCCCTTATCAGAAATTGTTTTTGATTTTTATGACAAATTGAAAACCGTTTCGCGCGGTTATGCGTCTTTTGATTATCATTATTCGGGGTACAAAGAATCGAAATTAGTGAAACTTGACATTTTACTGAACGGAGAACCCGCAGACGCACTCTCGGCGTTGATTCATCAAGACAGAGCATACGATTTTGGAAGACGAATGTGTGAAAAGTTAAAAGAACTCATTCCGAGACATCAGTTTGATGTCGCAATTCAAGCCACAATTGGTGCGAAGGTTATCGCAAGAAGTACGGTAAAAGCCTTTCGCAAAGATGTTACCGCAAAATGCTATGGCGGCGACATTACTCGTAAGCGAAAACTTTTGGAAAAACAAAAAGAAGGAAAAAAACGAATGAAACAAATTGGGGCTGTTGAAGTGCCGCAGAAAGCGTTTTTGGCAGTTTTAAAACTCAATGACGACTAAAATTTCGTTAATTTTTGCAAAAAAACGTTGCCATCTTCCTCAAAACATGGCAACGTTAAATTGTTAATAATTTGTTTTCCACTCTTTCGGTGTAAAACTTTCTTCATTAATTATTGAAACGAGATTTTCTGTTTGTTTCAAAACGTACAAACTTTTTTTGTACGCATATCGGTCTGCACCGTCTTCGAATGTTATTCCTGCGACTGCACCTAATAATGTTTTCTCGTTCAAAAGAAAAATTTGTCTGCGATTTATTTTAAATATTTCTCTTTGCCAAAACCGCTTCCGCCGATATTAATCCTAAAAAAGTGACAGATAAAAAGTAAATTAAATCTTTTGAGTCAATAACGCCGCGGGAGATAGATTCGAAATGCGAGGAAATACTCAAATAATTCAATGTTTCGCCGATTATTCCTGTGAAAACTTGCGAGAGAACGTTAAAAATGATGTGAAAAAATATTCCTATCATCAACGAGGTTAAAAAAGCAACAATTTGATTACTCGAAATGCTGCTTGCGAATAAACCGATTCCGATATAAGCCGCACTCATCAGAATTAGTCCGAAATAGCCCATCAATGTTGCCCCGTGGTCGATATTTCCGATTTGCGAAACCGTGATATAATAAGGAATTGTCAATGTTAGCGTGATAATTATCAACAGAAGTGTTCCGAGAAATTTTCCTAAAACAACTTGCCAATCAGTGACGGGTTGAGTCAAAAGTAGTTCAATTGTTCCTGTTTTTTTCTCCTCAGCGAGTGTTCGCATCGTGAGAGCAGGAATAAAGAAAAACAGCGACCAATACGCAATACTGAAAAAAGACTGCAAAGTTGCTTGTTTGAAATAAAAAATATCTGTTCCTGAAATCCAAGTGAAAAAACCACTTATTCCCAAAAATAAACCCATCATAATATACGCCATGAGCGAATCAAAGAAAACAGATAATTCTCTTTTTGCGAGTATCCAAATTTTTTTCATTTTTTCCAAATTTTAATGAGTTAATTGTCGAAAAACGTCTTCTAATGTCGTTTCGAAAGGTGTCATTTCGGTAAGAAACCAATTTTTTTGCACACAAAGCGAGAATATTTCTCTCTTCGAAGACATCTCAGGGTTACTTTGTATTTCAAAACCATTTTCTTTTTGTTTTAAAAAATCGACTGAAAAAACGGTTTTTAAACTTTTTAACTCTTCGAAAATGATATTTCTCTCGTCTCCCTCAATAACTATGTGCAACATTTCATTTGCTTGTGCTTGTTTTCGCAGCGATTCGGCAGTTCCGTTGGCAACAATTTTGCCTTTGTCAATAATTAAAATTCGATTACAAGTTGCCTCGACCTCGGCTAATATGTGCGAACTAAGAATCACCGTTTTTTCTTTCCCGATATTTCGGATTAAGTCTCGAATTTCGACAATTTGATTTGGGTCAAGTCCCGATGTTGGTTCGTCAAGAATCAAGACTTCAGGGTTATGAATCAAAGCCTGAGCGAGTCCTGTACGTTGACGGTAACCCTTCGAAAGTTCACCGATTTTTTTATGTTTCTCATTTTTTAAACCGCAAACTTCTATCATTTCTCGAATTCGTTTTTTCAAATTTGCCGACTCAATGCAATGTAAATTGCCGACAAATTGCAGATAATCAACAACTCCCATATCCAGATAAAGCGGATTATTTTCGGGCAAATAACCAATGTGCTTTTTTACTTCATCGGGATTTTCTCGCACCGACACATTTCCGACAAAAATTTCTCCTTCGGTTGGGGCGAAATATGTGGCAATTGCCTTCATTGTGGTAGTTTTTCCTGCTCCGTTTGGTCCCAAAAAACCCAAGACTTCACCCGTTTTTACCGCAAAAGAGACATTCTGCACAGCCCGCTGTTTTCCATAAAATTTCGAAAAATTCTCAACAACAATATCCATAAAAAGAATAAAATATTTTTTCGAAGTGCAAAAATAATATTTTTTTCAACAAATTTCGAAAAAAATTTCTTTTTTCAAGATTTTTAACAAATTTTAAACTTTTTTTCATTTGATAATCATATTTTTTTGATTCATTGATGGATTAAACCAGTCATTCGCTTTGTCAAAAATTAATTGAAACAACGACCTTTCTGTAACAATAAATCTCGCTTTGATGGTCATTCCTTTTTTCAAAAACCCTCGCAGTCCGTTGCTGAGCTGCAAATAATTTTTCTCCAAATTACAACGCACTCGAAACATCGGAATATTGTTAATCATATGATAATCGCTTGAAATTTCGTAAATTTTCGCTTTCACAATTCCCCATTCGGTGTAATTAAAAGCATCAACTAAGACATTGACCTCGTTGCTTGAGTTCAATAAACCGATGTCTCGCGGCGAAATATAAACCTCAGCCGAGATACTTGCTCCCGGACTAATAACGGCAATAGTTTGTCCTTCTTGCAAATTTGTTCCTGCGTAAATACCCGAAAAAGTCTCTATTGTCCCCGAAATCGGCGAGGAAATGATATATAATTTTTTATTATCCAGGGCTTGAGAAAGTTGTGAATTGTTTAATTCCCATTCGTTTTTATATTGCAAAATTTGAGACTGCCAACGGCTGATTTGTATTTCTTTGGTCGTAGAGAGTTCATTTTCAATGAGTTGCAGTTGAAATTTGATGTCGTCAAAATCTTTTTCAGGGATGATTCCGTTTTGAAAAAGCGGTTTATTGCGTTCCATTTCTCTTGCGGCTTTGATTCGGCGGGTTTCGATGTCGTTAATTTTTTTTCGATATTCAATGAAATCCTGTTGATACATCGGTGTTAGAAAATTCGAAGTTTTTCCTGCTAGCAAATTTTCCAAATCTGCAATTAATTCAAGATTTTTTTTACATTGAAATTCGAGAAGTTTAATTTTACTTTCGAGAATATCGCTTCGCAGTTGCAAAAGAATTTCATCTTTCACAACTCTTTGCCCTTCGGTGACAAAAACTTTGTTTACCATTCCCGAAATTAACGATTTTACCTCTGTTTTTTCACTCACAGGTCGCAAAATTCCTGTTCCTTGCACCGTAATATTCACGTAAATAAACGGCAAAGAGATGAGAATGGCAAAAATCAAAAAAATGATAATTTTGTAAACAATATTTGTCTTCTCGGCATTTTTTGTAAAATAAAATTCTACCGTATTTTCAAAAGATTCCATAAAAATTTTTTATGGTCCATAAATTATTTTTTTATCTTTCTCCTTCTGCGGTTTGTTTTCCATCATAATATCGGGAAAATAAATCCATTTTCCTTTCGAAAACTTTAATGCGTCAGTCAGGCCGCTAACTCCTGACATCAAAGTTTGCCCTTTAAACTGCGAATCTGTCGGTGTTAAACGGTCAAAAATGATACGATTCTTTCGTTTCTCAAAACGCAAAGCCATCGTTGTGCGTTCTGCAAACTCAAAAATCACGCGTTTATAAGTTTTTTTGTCAACTTGAAAAATCGGCGACCCAAAACAAATTTTTTCTTGCTCGTCAAAAGTTAAAACGTCAATAATTTTTCTATTTGTAAAATCATCATTTCCATCCCAACCTAAAAGAGTGTAATATTTTTTGCCTTTATATTTTTTCGTAACTACTTGATAATAAAGACATCCAAACCAGTTTGTGTCGCAAAGAATTGTCTGTTCAGGATTTGTTATCGCATCAGATTTGTCCTTGAGAGAGATGTAAAACCATTTATCGCTTTTTTTCGAGAAATATTGCAAAAAAGCAACATATTGAAAACTTCCATTTTCAAAATGAATATTCCAATTGTAAAAACGAATTTTCTCGTCATCGGAGGTTAAAATCGAGATAAATTTTTGCAACGAATCAAATTGATATTCCGCAGATTTTTCATTGGCAAGAACAGTTTTTAACGTTTCACAAATTTTTTGATTTAAAATTTTCTTTTCCTCATCTTTTTGTGTTTTCGTTAACAGTTTAAAATAATTTTGCAACGAATCTTCCTGACTCTGAAAAAGTCGATATTTATCAGAACGCTGTGCAAAAATTATTTCCGCAGAAAAAAGAAATAAAATTAAAATTTTTAAAAATGTAGACATAAAATTTGAAATTTACTTTGCAAAGATAAAATATTTTTTCGAAAAAATTTGTTTTTTCAAAGAAAATTTTTACTTTTGTGAGAAATTAACTACAAAAATCATTTTTTATGAAACGTATTTTTCCCCTTTTCCTTTTCTTAGGAATGTTTTGTGCAGTGTCGCTCGCACAAAAAAAGAGTAATTTTGTAACGGGAATGGAGGCAACGGTCAATTCTGTTGATTTTCTCAATTCGAAATCGAAAATGTTACAATATTTGAGAGAAAATTCGTCAGAAATTGTTATTTTTACACAGACAGAATCCGAAAAAACCATTTTTTTCCTGCTTTATGTAAAAGAAAATCAGTTTCGCTCAATAGATTCGTTTTTGCCAGGTCTTGGATATGTCTCTGAAAAAAACATTACCTCGACAAATAATTCTGACAAAGTGGAAGAATTAAAGTTGAAAATTGAGTATTTGCAAAGTCAAAAAAATGAGTACAGCACAGAAATCGCAAAAATGACTCGCGACGACAGATATTATCAATATTGGAACAAAATTCGCGAGTACGACAAGGAAATTATGGATTTGAAAAATGAACTTCGAAATTATGAAGTGAAATATGATTTTCGAATTTCACTGACGATTCGCAATGATATAGACGACCTCACTTCGAATGAAATTTCTTGGGTTAATATGCCTGGAATTGCGGGAGAAATGTTGTTTACAGAAAATCCATATTCGGGCAAAACCTCCGACAAATATTATGGTTATCTCTTGAAATATATGTTTACTCGCGGAAAAACGTATTCTTGTTTGGGAACATTTAAGTCTTTGCCGCAAGTGAAAGACTCAACAACGCTGCGAGATTTATTTTTGCTTTCTTTTGGGCAAGATTTTTATACAAGACATTTTGGCAGAGGGAAAAATAAATTTTTCAACTTATATTCGGGCTATCATCTTGGCGGAATGTACGGAACTTCGAAGGAAAAACGAGAAGTTTTTGCCTTTTTGCAAATGTTTGTCGGTTGTGAAATTTTTAAAAACAAATATCTCTTAATTGACAATCGCGGCGGTTATTTTGTGCCGTTTGGCGGAAATAATTTGAATTTGCGAGGTTGGACTTATCAGTTTTCGTTAAATTTTGTCTTTTAGAAAAATTGCGAAAGAAAAAAAGGGTAAGCGACTTATATCGCACCGCTCGACCATCTGCCCTTGCTACGGTCAAGTCCTGGGGGAGTTTGACAGGAGCTAGTCGTATAAGACTTACCCGTTGCAAAAGTAAATACTTTTTTCGAATCTGCAAATTTTTTTCACAAAAAAATGAAAAATTTTTCAAATTTTTTTCTAAAACATTGAAAATCAAACGTTTAAAAATTAAAAATTTTTTATGAATCGTAAATTTTTATCCCATTTTCTCACTTGGGGAACAATAACAGGTTTTGCAATTATCATTTTTTCGTTGCTAACTTACTTTTTGAACCTACTTTTTAACCAAGCAATTTCGTTTATAATTTTCATCATTTTGTTAATTTTTTTGATTATCAGTTTAAAAAATTATCGCGAAACAATTTTAAACGGCGTAATGTCTTATACGCAAGGACTTGCCTACGGTTTATTTTTCGGAATTATCGCTTCAATTTGGCATAATTTGTTTAGTTTTCTGCTTTTCACCGTTATTGACTCATCTTTGGTCGAAAAAATGCTCGCAGTAACGGAAGAAAATTTAATGAGACAAGGTTTAAAGCAGGAACAAATTGATATGATGATAAAAAATTTCCCTTCGATACAAAAAAGTTCAATATTAGGTGTCGTTGGAATGACAATTTTGAATTTCTTTTTCACAATGATAGTTGCAATTTTTTTGAAAAAGAAAAACACAGATTTAGATTTAACCGAGTGAATTTTATTTTCTCATCTTTCTCAAAAAATTAATTTTTTGAGAATTTTTCGAAAAATATTTTTTGTTATCGCAAAAAAGTCTTATCTTCGCCGCAAATCTAAAAATATTTTTTTCTATGAAAAAAAAGAAATTAACAAAGCAAGACATTTTAGAAATGTTTGCTGCCAGTGATGCTCGTTTTGCCAAACAAATGGCTGAATCAAATGCCAAATTCGAACAACAAATGGCTGAATCAAATGCCGAAGCCGACAAACGCAATGTCGAAGCCGACAAACGCAATGTCGAAGCCGACAAACGAAACGCCGAACTTGACAAAAAATTTCAAGAAACAGACATAAAGATTCAAGCGTTGTTTCAGGAGACAAACAAAAAATTTCAAGAAACAGATGCCAAAATCGACAAAATGGTGAAATTATACGGCAGCGTTGCCGACAACAGCCGCGATTTCTCCGAAGAATTTTTCTACCGCGCACTTTTGCAACGCAGTTCTCTTTGCGGAATCGCTTATGAGGAAGTTGACAGAATGGAAAGACGAACCAAAAAGTTACAAGGCGAATATGATTTGGTTTTGCACAACGGAGACACAATTATTGTTATTGAGGTAAAATATAAACTTCATCCAAATGACGTTCAAGATTTTTACGACAGAAAATTTCCGAATTTCAGAAAATTATTCCCCGAATACAACGAAAAAAAATTAGTTGGCGGCGTGGCAGGACTAACTATTCCGACTGAAAGCATTGAATTGGCAGAGAAATTTGGTTTTATCGTGCTTTGTAATTCAGGAGAAAATGCTGCGGTTGCGAATATTGAGGCAGAAAATTTTATTCCTAAAAGATTTTAACATAAATTAACTATATTTAATAGTTTAGTTTTGCCATCTTTTGAGAAAGATGGCAAAATTTTTTTAGATTTTTTTATATAAAAATAAAATTTCTCTCACGCAAAAAATAAATAACTAACCAAAATGGCAGTAATTATTCCTGTAAAATCGGCAATTAAACCGCAAAGAAGTGCGTATCTCGTTTTTTTGATTCCGACAGAACCGAAATATACGGCAAGAATGTAAAAAGTTGTATCTGTTGAACCTTGCAAAACACAAACCAATTTTCCCACGAAAGAGTCTACGCCGTAGGTTTTCATTGCGTCAACCATTAAACCTCTTGCTCCGCTTCCGCTCAGGGGACGCATCAGGGCAGTTGGCAATCCTGCGACAAAATCGGTGTTTAATCCCAAATTTTCAACTAACATTTTTATTCCTTTGATTAATAAATCCATTGCTCCCGATGTTCGAAAAACCCCGACAGCGACTAACATTGCCACAAGATAAGGAATAATTTTTATTGCCACTTCAAAACCTTCTTTCGCACCTTCGATAAAACTTTCGTAAACATTCACTTTTTTGAGATAACCATAAATCAAAAACAAAATTATCACTGAAAAAATGATAAAATTACTCGAAATAGTAGAAATTCTTGTCATTTCGTTTTGCGGCAAATTGACAAAATAGTAAATTATCAACGAAACGAAGGCACTCAGAATTCCGAGATACAACAAAATATATTTATTCAACAAATTAATTTTCTGAAAAAATGAAACTGCCAAGAAACCTACGAGAGTCGAGAAAAAAGTCGCAATGAGAGTCGGAATAAAAATATCTGTCGGGTTTTGTGCGTTCATTTGCAGCCGATACATAATAATTGCTGTCGGAATAATAGTTAGTCCCGAAGTATTTAAAACGAGAAATAAAATTTGAGCGTTCGAGGCGGTGTCTTTTTGCGTGTTGATTTTTTGCAATTCGTCCATTGCCTTGAGTCCGAGCGGCGTTGCGGCGTTGTCGAGTCCGAGAATGTTAGCGGCAATGTTCATCATCATCGCACCAAGAGCGGGATGATTTTTAGGTATTTCGGGGAAAATTTTCGAGAAAAACGGAGACAAAAGTTTTGCTGCACTCTGAATCATTCCACTTTTTTCGCCGATTTTCATTAAACCCATCCAAAGACAGAGAATTCCTGTTAGTCCGAGCGAGATGTCGAAGCCTGTTTTTGCCGAATCAAAAGTATTTTCCATCATTTTAGAGAAGATTTCTGCATTTCCTAAAAATAAAAGTTGAATTATTCCAAAAATAAACGCAATGATGAAGAAAAATAACCACAAATAACTTAAAACCATAAAAATTAAATCTTGATATTTTACAAAAGTAAAATTTTTTCATTATTTCTCAAAAATTTTTTCATTTTTTTTTGAAATTTTCATTTTTTTTATATATTTGTAAAAAAACCTTTCACTCAAGAAAGGAAAATTGCTTTATGAAAAAATTTTTTATTATAAAAAAAAAATGTGAACTTTTTGATTTTTAGAGTCATATATAAAAAAATTGATTAATTTTGTGTAAAATCTCATTAAATTACATTTTTCTATGAAGAACAATTTCATTTTTACAAAAAATTAAAAATTATTTAGCATTTTTCTCGAAAAAGCAAAAATAATTTTGTGAACTTTTTGATTTTTAGAGTCATATATAAAAAAATTGATTAATTTTGCAGCGAATTTTTTATTAACTTTTTTCAATTACAATTTCTATGAGAAATTTTTTCTTTTTAATATCAGTTTTGTACCTCGTTGGTACATCTTTTAATGCACAGGGGCAATCTGAGTATAGACGATTAAGAACATGCTTTAATCGCACAAATGTGAGTGAACAAAATGCTTGTTTTTTTGAATTTTTAGCTGGAGTAAGAGTAAACGAAGTTCGAAATATACCATTAACGTACTATTATTTCCAATTTCGAGTTGCGAATAATACCTCTGATACCTCTGCGATACTCTTATATCTTGCTATGTGTAATTACGTTTTGAGACAACCCCACCCATTGGCAACAGAAAAGGATTGGCGAATATTAGGAAAACTCCATGTAAATGTACCAAGAGCCGATAGTATCGAATTTTGGAAAAATCTTGTGACACAAAAGATAGATTCCTTTGGCAGAATAATTGAGTTCTGTAGAAGGGAAATAAGATGGCGTGAAGACTCAATTAAGTGTTTGGAAGAATCGAAAAAGAGAATCGAAAATATGAAATCCACTGATTCTTTAACTTTGGAAAATTTAAAAGGGAATGCAAAAAGGGTGGAAGAGCAAATCAATAAGTTTATTAACGAGGGATTTGATGGGCAAGGATATGAAGGTAACAGTAATCTAAAAGTGAACAAAAATGTTACTTCTCCTGTTATCATAATACCAAATTCTGAAGAGCCTTTAGGTCAATATTGTGATGATTCAGTTATTGAATCAGTTAGAATTGTTGCCAATTCAGTTTTTATGAAAATGAGAGATTTGAATCGATTAGGTTCTGCTACAATCGAATTAGAAATCACAGGAAAAGCAGATGGTTGGGGTTATGGACAAATTGTTCGTAAGTATACTGAATCTGCCCCAATTCCTGTGAAATATTGGAAAAATGACACCCTCGTTGAAAAAACCATTAGAAGGAATGAAGGTATAACAAATAGTGAACTTGCTTTTTTGCGAGCCTATTGTGTCTACAATGAATTTCTAAGATTTTTTAATGAAAATGGATGTAAAAACAGAATAGAATCATCTACTTTTTACGTGTCGGAACATAGAGAAAGAGGAGGAGAATATCGAGGATTCTCATTGAAAATGAAGATAAAGAATTTGTTTCAACATAACAAGAAAAAAATTGAAGAGTTAGAAAGAAAAATTAAAGATTATGACGATGAGATTAGAGAGTTAGAACACAAAAAAAACAAATACAGAGCAGTAAGAGATAAGTATCACGGCTGGATAAGGAATATTGACGAAAGCGATACTTTATCCAACATTAGCATAGAGATTAGAAATAAACATCTTGAAAGGAGATAACTCATTATGAAAAGAAAAATCATTTTTTTGATTTGTGGAATATGCTGGTCGTTTCCCCTTCTCGCACAAGATACATTGGTCGGTTACTGGAGTTTTGACACTCCAAAAACTTTTTCAAAAGAATTTTCTGCAACAGGAATAAAGCAAAATGGTTTTTCGTTGACAGGGGAAAATTATTTTCATCCCGCAGAGTCTGTTGGTTTACATAATTCTTTTTCACTTGCTATGTGGTTTTATGTAGATTCGCTTTTTGAAGGCAAAACTCTTTTTTGTCAAAAGCAATACTTCAAAGATGCACTTCGAAACCATCTGGCTATAAAATTTGAAAAGCAAAAAATTTCTGTTAATAACGTCATTTTTAATCAATTAGAGATAAAAAAAGGTTGGCATTTTTTTGCTTTCACTTATAATGATTGCGAATCTTTTTTATATCTTGATTCAGTTGTAGAACGAAATGATAAAATAAAAATAAACCATTCTCCGTTTTACACAGACAGTTTATTTTTTGGTTCTTCATTGGATAAAAATTCGTTTTTGACAGGCATTATTGACGAAATAATGATTTTTTCAAAACCTTTGTCGCAAAAAAGTATCGAAAAATTGCGTTTCGGAAAGCATTTTTTAAAAGATACATTAACTTTTTTTCCTCTTTTGATAAAAGATAAACCGAATATTTTTGAAAATTCCAATAGTTTGAGTGAAAAAAATATCAAATTATATTGGAATTTCGAAAAGGATTCTGTTTTTGGTTCATCAAATAAAAAATATTCACTTTCATATATCAATAATCCTTCTGTCTTTTCTTATAATGATACAGATATAATGCGTTTCAACCGTTGTGTGAATTTGAAAGAGGGTAAATATTTGAAAGTATCACCATATTTTTATTTTCCTGAAAATTTTGTGTTTAGTTTTTGGTTTTCACCGCAAAATATGAATTCTTTGCAGACAATTCTGTGTTTTCAAAATGAAAAACAACTTTTTAAAGTGAATATTTTGTGTAAAGATTCTTTAAATGTTGTTTTGAAAAATGAGTCAAATGTTTTGAACCTGCATTTGCATTGCGAATTGCGAGAGAAAGAGTGGAATTTTTTTTATTGTACCTTTGATAATTGTAATTTCAAAATATTCTTAGGATATAATGAGGTTTATTCGGGTAAAATTCCGTTTCAGATTCGAAACAATATCATTTTTAACGAATCTTATTTCGGCAGAGATATTGAAAACCAACATTTTTTCATCGGATATTTAGATAATATTTTGTTGTATGACCTCTCTGACGCGAAAAATTTGGTTGTTGCCCTGCGTCTTCGACAATTTCCACCTGCCAATTTAGTCCTTAGCGATATGACAAAATATCGTGTTTGTAGTTTTCAAAATCGACCTTCGAAAATTGTGCGAGAAATGAAAATCGAGGATACAAAAATCTCGGTACGAATGTGGGATAACGATGTTGTTGATGGAGATAGTTTGAATATTGTTTTAAATAACACCGATGAGAGAATATTTCAAGTGAAGGGGAAATATAATTTGTGGAATTTCTTGACAAGAAAAGGTAAAACCACATTCCATTTAATTCCCGAAGAAAAAAATTGTTTAGTTTTTTACGCTCTAAATACGGGAAAATTTCCACCGAATACAGCAAGAGTGCAAATTGAGTGCAACAAAAAAACAATTCTTGATACACTCATTGAGTCAACGCTTGATACGAATGCTGCAATTTTGTTTATTCCTAAACCGAAAATTCCTATAAAAGAGAAAACTTCATTAGAAATAAATGACACCAACATTCTTTTTTTAATAACCGATGCCTCCTCTGTCGATGGAGATGTTGTAAATGTTTCATTAAACGATTCTGTTTTTTTGAAAAATTACGTTTTAAAAGAAAAATTCGATACAATTCCTCTGATTTTAAAATCAAATTTTGATAATGTTTTTGTTTTTGAGTCAGTTAACGATGGAAATTCCGCTAATAATACTGCCAAAATAGAAATTCGAGTAAAAGGAAATCTGAATCCGATTCGTACTTTCTCTTTGCAGGCAATGAAGGGCAAGGAAAAAGAACGTTTAATTATCAAACATCGGAAAAAACAAAAATAATTTTTTCATTTTTTTGAGTAAAAACTGTTGCTTTAACAAAGTAACAGTTTTTATTTTTGTGAGAATAAATTTTTTCGAAAAAAATTTGTGAAAAATGTTTTTCAATATCAATATGTTTTTTACCTTTGCAAAATAAAATTAGTTTACGTTTGTAAAACAAAATTTTTATGGCAATACAGGATAAAATCAAAGAATTGCTTGACAAACGAGTGCAAGCAAAACTCGGCGGCGGAGAAAAACGAATCGAAGCACAACACGCAAAAGGAAAACTCACCGCAAGAGAAAGAATCGAACTTCTTTTAGACGAGAAAAGTTTCGAAGAATTCGATATGTTCGTCACGCACAATTGCCGAGACTTCGGAATCGAAAACGAATCTTATCTCTCCGATGGAGTCGTTACAGGTTACGGGACTATTGACGGCAGGTTAGTCTACGTTTTTTCACAAGATTTCACCGTCTTCGGCGGCTCTTTGTCTGATTCGTATGCAAAAAAAATCTGCAAATTAATGGACAAGGCAATGAAAGTCGGCGCTCCCGTTATCGGACTCAATGACTCTGGCGGAGCAAGAATTCAGGAAGGCGTATTAAGTCTTGCTGGATACGCAGAAATATTCGAAAAAAATATTCTTGCCTCTGGAGTAATCCCACAAATTTCGGCAATCTTTGGTCCTTGCGCTGGAGGTGCAGTTTATTCTCCCGCATTGACGGACTATATCGTTATGAGCAAAAAAACCAGTTATATGTTTGTTACTGGTCCCAAAGTTGTTAAAACCGTTACTAATGAAACCGTTACCGACGAGGAACTCGGCGGAGCAATGGTTCACGGCTCGAAATCAGGCGTTGCTCATTTAGTTGCTGAAGACGAAAGAGAAGGCATTTTATTAATTCGAAAACTTTTGAGTTATTTGCCGCAAAACAATCTCGAAGATCCACCTTTGTTGAATTGCAGCGACCCCATTGACCGTTTAGAAGATTTTCTCAACGAAATTATTCCCGAAAATCCCAACAAACCCTACGATGTGAAGGATGTAATTCATTTAGTTGTTGATAATAACGAATTTTTCGAAATTCAACGACATTATGCACCTAATATCATCACGGGTTATGCTCGTTTCAACGGAATGCCTGTCGGAATTGTTGCGAATCAGCCCAATTATCTCGCAGGTGTACTTGACATCAACGCTTCGAGAAAAGCCGCAAGATTTGTGCGTTTTTGCGATGCGTTTAATATTCCAATTGTTACTTTTGTTGATGTGCCCGGATTTTTACCTGGAACAGCCCAAGAATACGGCGGAATCATTATTCACGGTGCAAAGTTGTTGTTCGCCTACGGCGAGGCAACGGTTCCCAAAGTGACCGTTATTTTGCGAAAAGCATACGGCGGTGCTTATGACGTAATGAGTTCAAAACATCTTCGCGGCGACATCAACTACGCCTGGCCGATGGCAGAAATTGCTGTAATGGGACCGAAAGGTGCTATCGAGATTTTGTATCAAAAAGAATTGAAAACTCTCACCGACCAAGCAGCACGCGAGAAATTCCTGAAGGAAAAAGAAGAGGAATATAAATTGAAATTTGCGAATCCGTACAACGCAGCGAAGTACGGTTACATTGACGATGTTATTGAACCGAGAAATACTCGTTTTCGCGTGATTCGTGCTTTGCAGTCTTTGTCAACAAAGAAAGATTCAAATCCGCCGAAGAAACATTCCAATTTACCTTTGTAAAATCGATTTTTTATGACAAATCTTTTGTTTTTGCTTCCTCCCGACAGTCTTGCTCAGAAAACTGGAGAAGTAACGCGTAAAGGAACAGAGGAAATAACCAAATTAGACCCATTTGGAATCGGAATAACTGTTATTGCAATGATTGTCGTTTTTAGTGCTTTGTTGATTCTCTATTTAACTTTCAAATATGTTGCGAGATTATATCAAACAAAAACGAAAGTTAAAACAAAAGAAGGCGAAGAAGGCGAAGTTGAGTCTCACGAGGTTTCGGGAGAAATTTATGCAGCCATTGCTGCAGCGATACATTTGTATCGATCAGAAATGCACGACACGGAAGATGCTGTTCTCACTATTCAACGAATTGCACGCACTTATTCGCCTTGGAGTTCGAAAATCTATGGTCTTCGCAAAAATCCTAAATAATTTTGAGAAATGAAAAAATACAAACTTAACATACACGGCAACGAATACGAAGTTGCCATTCATTCTGTTGAGGAAAATACCATCATTCTTGATGTGAACGGAATGCAATACAGCGTTCAAGTTGATAAACAACTGAAACCTGTTTCTAAAACGCCTGTTTTAGTTCGAAGTGTGGCTGTTCCAACAACTGACTCGCACCCTTCCACCTCAAAAACCACGCCTTCAGTAAAAGGTGGAGTAGTAAAGTCGCCATTGCCAGGCGTTGTTTTGAAAGTATTAGTCCGAGAAGGTGATACCGTTAAAATGGGGCAAAAACTGATGATTCTCGAAGCAATGAAAATGGAAAACAACATTGACGCAGATAAGGAAGGTAAAATCAAACTTATCAAAGCCAAGGAAGGCGATGCAGTTATGGAAGGTGATGTACTAATCGAAATAGGAGAATAAATTATGAATTTTTTCGAATTTTTAATAGAACATCTCGGTAAATTTATCGGGTACACGGCTTTCGCCAATTTTACTATCGGACATCTCATAATGATTATCATCGGTTTAACATTTATTTATCTTGCGATAAAAAAAGAATTCGAACCAATGTTACTTGTCCCGATAGGTTTTGGGATTTTAATCGGTAACATTCCCTTTTGGGGTGCCGAACACATCCTCCCAACAGACCCGCAAAATTTACAAATTGGAGTTTATCAACAGGGAAGTGTGTTGAATTATCTCTACTTCGGCGTAAGATATGGTGTTTATCCACCGTTAATTTTCCTCGGAATCGGAGCAATGACAGATTTCTCTGCCCTAATCTCGAATCCGAAATTAATCTTAATCGGTGCAGCCGCTCAACTCGGAATATTCGGTGCATATACTGCCGCTTTAACATTAGGATTCTCTGCTGCAGAAGCGGGAGCAATCGGAATCATCGGCGGTGCAGACGGACCAACAGCAATCTTTCTCTCCTCAAAACTCGCACCCGACCTAATGGGGGCAATCGCTGTTTCCGCATATTCTTACATGGCTCTCGTTCCTGTGATTCAGCCACCAATTATGAAACTGTTAACCAACAGCAAAGAACGACTCATCAGAATGAAACCTCCGAGAATCGTTTCGAAAACCGAAAAGATTTTATTCCCCATTATTGGTTTGTTATTGACTTGTTTTATTGTGCCAAGCGGTTTACCTCTTTTGGGAATGTTATTTTTTGGAAATCTCCTCAAAGAAAGCACCGTCACTAAACGACTCGCAGACACCGCAAAAGGACCAATGATAGACATCGTAACCATTTTAATCGGTTTAACCGTCGGCGCTTCAACGCAAGCAACAACATTTTTAACACCCAAATCTGTCGGAATTTTCGCACTCGGTGCATTTTCGTTTATGATAGCAACCTTCGGCGGAGTAATGTTTTGTAAAATCCTTAATTTATTTCTCAAGGACGGAAATAAAATTAATCCTCTCATTGGAAACGCAGGCGTCTCGGCAGTGCCCGACTCGGCACGAGTCTCGCAAGTCATAGGACTCGAATATGACAAAACAAATCACCTTTTGATGCACGCAATGGGACCCAATGTTGCTGGAGTAATTGGAAGTGCTATTGCCGCAGGTATATTGTTGAGTTTCTTATATTAAAAAGTTTTGTTTAACCTTGATTAAAAAAAATTCTCTCAAAGTAATTTTTGAGAGAATTTTTTAATTTTTTTTGCAAAATTAAAATATTTTTTTGAGAAAAGTAAAATATTTCTGAAAATTTTTTATAAATTTGCAAAAAATTAATATTTTTATAATTTTTGAAAAAATGAGTTTAATTGTTGTTGGAAGTGTGGCTTTTGACGCCATCGAAACTCCTTTCGGCAAGACCGACAAAATCTTGGGCGGTGCAGGTACTTTTATCAGCATTACCGCTTCATACTTCGAGAAAAACCCCAAATTAGTCTCGGTAGTGGGTTATGATTTTCCCAAAGAATATATCGATATTTTGAACCAACATTCCATCATAACGGAAGGTTTACAAATCAAAACAGACGAGAAAACGTTTTTTTGGGCAGGAAAATATCACACAGATATGAATATTCGAGATACTTTAATCACCGAATTAAATTCTTTAGGAACTTTTAACCCTATTGTTCCTGATTCTTATCAAAATTCCGATTTTCTGATGCTCGGAAATCTCTCGCCCGTAGTGCAACGAAAAGTTATTGAACAACTGAAGCGAAAACCAAAACTCATCGCAATGGACACAATGAACTTTTGGATGAACACCGCAATGGACGAACTTCTCAAAACCCTTTCCCTCGTTGATGTTCTTATTATCAACGATGAAGAAGCACGACAACTATCGGGAGAATACTTTCTCCCCCTTGCTGCTGAAAAAATTTTCAAAATGGGACCCAAATATTTGATTATCAAAAAAGGCGAACACGGAGCAATGTTGTTTGGCCCCTCGGACTCATTATTTGACAAAACGGAAGTTTTTGCTGCTCCAGCATTGCCGCTTTCCACCGTTTGCGACCCAACAGGTGCCGGCGACACCTTCGCAGGTGGATTCATCGGTTACTTGGCAAATTGCAAAGAAGTCTCTTTCGAAAAAATGAAAACCGCAGTCATCGTTGGTTCAGCAATGGCAAGTTTCACCGTCGAAGGATTCGGAACAACTAAAATCCGAGAGTTAAATCAGATGAACATTTTTGAAAGAATCGGGCAATTTGTTAAATTAACGCACTTTGAAACGCCACAATTATAAGTCTTTATGAAAAAATATTTGATTTGTCAAAACGAGAAATCGAATAAATTTTGGAGCATCGAAACCTACGGAAATAATTTTACCGTCATCTACGGCAAAGTGGGAAGTAAAGGTGTCTCGCAAACAAAAGAATTTTCGTCAGAAGAACTTTGTAACAAAGAAGCCGAAAAATTAATTCGAGAAAAATTAAAAAAAGGTTATCTCGAAGTCTTCAACGAAAAAAAAACCAAACCCGATGAGATAAAAGTTACCTCATCTGATAATGTCAGCCCGATTCGCAAATTTTTTAACGAATACGGAAAATTTATTAAACCCATCAACATTGGAGGTGATTATAATATTTCTTTCGACCACGAACTCGAGGTCGGCAAAGACTCTTGTTTTTGCACCTTCGGAGTATTACCGCTAATGTCTGTCGGCGGCACAGGACATTTGCACATCGTACTTATTCCAGCGTTGCACAAACCTTTGAATGAATGGAATGTCGCATTTTTTGACGAAGAAAAAGGCACAGGAGTAACATTCTCCTCTTCCATAACAAAATGGCTTCCATCATATCTGATTTTCGAAAGAGAAAGAATTTCTGAGGATTTAGAAAAAAACCGAGCAAAAATTATTAAATTTGGAAAAATATTCTCACCCAATATCGAAACATTGGTGGATAAAATTATTCACAAAAACTATAATGTTGTCTCGGAATTATATTTTTTGTCTGAACCCAATTCGTTTTTGCATCAATTTTTTCAAATTATTGAGAAAGACAAACAAATTGCTCTCGCTGAGATGACGAATTTTTATAAAAAACATCCATTTTTCAATGCTCCGCTGAATTTTTTTGCTAAACATTCTCATTTTTCCGAAGAAATTGTGAATAGTTTGCTGTTTGCGAATTTGCGTTTTGACTTGCCCGATTTTTCTCATTGCAACATTGCGAATTGGTGGATGTCGCAACCACATAATGACGAACATCCGCTTTTCCCGTTGTTAAAGAAAGCCGCAGACTATTCTTACGTGAGTGACGGCGGAAATTCGTATCTCAAAGCAGGCAAAAAATTTGAAGAGGAAGGCAAAATTTCTGAAGCAATCTCTTGTTTTGAAAATTCTATTTATCAGGAAAAAGTTGAAAACGAGGAATTTAACGAGGAATCTTATGAAAAAATTCTTTCGCTTGCCCCGCAACTCAAAGACCCAATTTATTCTACTTTTGTTAAAAAATGTTAAAATAAAAAACTGCCGAATTCAAAATTCAGCAGTTTTTCGTTTATTTCTTCCGTATTTGTTCAATCTCCCAAGATTTTAAAATGTGAAAATATTTCACCTCAAAATTCTCTGTCAAAGAAGACGCAGGATTCCGAGATAATATTCCTTGCGGATTTATCAAATAAAAAGTAGGAAAAATTTTAACATTATATCTCTTCAAAACGTCAGATTTCTCTCCCGCATACAAAAAAGTCCATTTATAACCATTTTTTTTCACAAAATCTCTCATCGCCGCAAACGTCCCATTCGCAACAATTGTAACCATTTCAAGCATCAAAACAGGATTTTTGCGTCTCGTTAGTCCGTCCATCAATTTTAATTGCTGCAACGCCGAATAATTCTCCGTGTGGGCAAAATTGAGATAATAAAACCTCCCTCTCAAACTCGACAACCTCACCAAAACACTATCTTGATTCAACAACTCAAAATCAGGCGGCGCCTTCCCGACCAACAATTCAGGAATATTTCTCTTCATATTCGCAACAATCTCGCGATGCTCGGCAATTTTCGTCTGCGACCCAATAGAATCTAAAAGAGACAAAACATTTGCCTGTTGAAAATTTTTCGAGTAAAAAATTTCATACAACGACTTCAAAATAACCAACTCTTTCAACGTATCATTTTTCAAACTTTTATCTTGCGAAAGAGAATTTTTTAATTTTTGCAAACTTCCTGCCTCATTGATGCTCGGAACAATTCCCTGACCCTCGCTGCTCTCGGAATAATTAATAAAATATCGGTCAAAAAGTTGATTAAATAAACTAAAATAAGACGGATTCTCGTATTGAACAGGTTTTTTGCTGTAAAATTGTTTAATCACGTCATTTCGATTTTGAATATACGCAACATTTCGAATTGCCGCATACTGATAATACCGATAAGTTTCAAAAAACGGATTTTTATCATCAACAAATTGATTTTCAACATATTGAATCATCGAATCAATTTTTATTTTCGAAATATTCCCCCTAAAATAGCGAAATTGTTTTTGCATCGAAATATCAAGAATTTTATCAAATTTTTTTATCACAGAATTTAACTCTTTTCCTGTCGAATTTCTAAAACTGATATAAAATTCTGCGGGAGAAAACATTGGGTCTAAACTATCTGCCTTATTTCGCAAAGTCTTGTCGGGCAAAATAATCTCATAAGTTTGATTCGGTTCAATATATAAAATTCCTTTGAAAACATAAAGCGGAATAAAAGTCTGAAAAGTCTTTTTTGTATTAATTTCGAAGCGAAAATTCCCTGCCGTATCCACAAAAGATTCAGCAATAACCTTTTGAGACATCGTTATTGGGTCAGAATAACAGCAAAGCGTCAATTTATCTCCCGCATAACTACGTGCTTGCCCTTTTATGACGGTTAACGTCTGCGAATAAACATTAGAAATAAACAAACTAAATAAAAATATCAAAAAAGTTTTCATAATTTTCTAAAATGTTATTGATATAACAAAAAAGCCCTGTTTTCGCAGGGCTTTGGTTATTTTTTTTATTAATTTTGTGGGTAGTATAAGATTCGAACTTATGACCCCCTGCTTGTAAGGCAGGTGCTCTGAACCAGCTGAGCTAACCACCCTTTTTTTCTATTGCGGTGCAAAGATAAATATATTTCTCGCACTTTTGCAAATTTTTCGCAAAAATTTTTTCAAAAAAATCAAAAAAAAATTCTATCTCTTTGATTTTCAAAAAATTATGAAAAGATTTTTTTTTATTTCTCTAAATCATTTCTCGAAATAATAATATATATAGGTGAAAAATTTTTATTTCTCTAAATTATTTTAAAGTTTTTTGAGAAAAATTGTTTAATATCGGAAAATTTGTTACCTTTGTACATTATTTCTTTTTTAATCTCAAAAAAAATGAACGAAAAACATGTAATTGCGGCTTTATTAGGCGTTGCTGTCGGCGATGCTGTCGGCGTTCCCATAGAATTTATTAATCGCAGATTTTTAAAAGCAACACCTGTTACAGAGATGCGTTTTGGCGGCGCACATAATCAAGTCATTGGAACTTGGTCAGACGACAGCTCGATGACTTTCTGTCTCGCAGAAGCACTTTGCAAAGGTTATGATTTGCAAGAAATTGCAGATAATTTCATCAAATGGTACGATGAAAATTATTGGACTCCTCACGGAAAAGTCTTTGACATCGGAGTAACAACAAGAAAAACCATCGAAAATTTAATGGACGGCGTCTCGCCAACGCAATCAGGAGACGGAAATGACCGATCAAACGGCAACGGCTCGCTAATGCGAATTTTGCCAATCGTTTTTTATGTAATGAATAAACCCATCGAAGAGAGATTTCGCATCGTCGAGGAAGTTTCTTCGATAACTCACTCGCACATCCGAGCAGTAATTTGCTGCTTTATTTATATTGAGTACGCAATTTTATTGATTCAGGGCAAAGAAAAATTTGCTGCGTACAACGAAATTCAGAAAAGTGTATCAGAATTTATTCGTACTCTCGAGATCACCGACAAAGAATTGAAATTTTTTGATAGAGTTTTGTTAAGCGACATTTCTCAATATCAAAAAGATGAAATTTATTCGTCAGGTTATGTTGTTCACACATTAGAAGCAGGTCTTTGGAGTTTTTTGCGCGCCGAGGATTACAAAAATGCAGTATTGGAAGCAGTTAATCTCGGTGATGACGCAGACACAACTGCCGCTGTTGCTGGTGGAATCGCAGGAATTTATTACGGAACAGAAAATATGCCTGCCGAATGGCTCGAAAAATTAGTTAAACGAAACGAAATTATTGACTTGGCAAAACGTCTCTACGCCGCTTTAACGGAATGCACGAAAAATCTGCTATGTCTTTAGCTGATTTTTTGAAAAAAATCAAAGAAAAAATTTTGCTTTTCGAAAATATATTGTATTTTTGCAAAGAAATATTTTTCCAAGATGTTACGTGCTTACAAATATAGAATTTATCCCACAAAATCACAAATCGAAATGTTTGCGAAACATTTTGGTTGTGTGCGTTTTGTCTACAATTATTTTCTCA
>DYQK01000239.1 GCA_020719385.1 Rikenella microfusus
TTTTAAAAAAGGAGAAAAAATTATTCTCGAATTGGAATAAAATTTTTTCTTTTGAGAAATAAATTTTAAATTTGCGGCAAAACATTTTCTGAAAATTTATGAAAAAATTTATGGGAAACTTCAGTAAATTGTTAATTCCAAGATGCACAAATAATCTTCGCAAAATACGAGAAAGTTGAGGAATAAAAAGAAATCATCCGAAGACAAGAAGGACCACAATCTGATGAATCATATTGACGAAAGAACGGAAAACGACTCATAACAGATTATTTAATTTCAATTTTCCCTTCTTTATTTTCGATTTTCTTATATTTTTCGATTTGCAATCCTTTGCTAAATCGATAAGAAACAGAAAAACGTATCATCATAAATCGGTCGTGGTTGGTTTGTGTAAAAATCTCATCATAAGTTGGTGTGTTGGTTTGTGTTTTGGAAGTCTCGGCAAAATAAGATGTAGAAGTCGAAACATTCCATTTTTTGTTTATTCTGTATCGCAAAGTTGTATGCAAATTTTTTCCCATTGTTGTTTTCGAAGTGGAACCAACATTCGTGCCTTGTTGCGTATACCAGCATTCGAGCGATAATTTTTTATATGAAAAAGTACTTCTTGGTCCGTACCACAAACCGCTGCCTTCATTGAACAGAGCATTTTTTTTGTCTTCGTATTTTGCATATTCATAAGAAAGATACAACGAAAGAGTCCACCAATCAAAAGGTTTAAAGCTAAACGATAATGATGGAGAAATGTTGTAACGAGACGAAATATTTTTAAATGTTTCATGGTAAATTCCTTTTGCATCAGTTTCAGAAACTCGTACAACACCGTTTTCTGAAATAGTGCAATATACCTCAGGCGCGAAATAAAAATTTCCGATGTTTAAATTATAAGTTAATTTTGCGAAATATGAAGAATAAGGTTTTAAATATGGATTTCCTGAAACAATTTTCATCGTATCTGTTGAAGTATTCACAGGATTTAACATCGTCGCTGAAAGTTTATTGCGATAAGAGCGAAAGTTAAAAGTTAAGTTTTGATTTCCGGTAATTTGATATTGCAAATATAAAATCGGATAAATTTTCGAATAGTTCGTTTTATAATCAATATTTACGGCAGATTGAAAATAATCTGCAGCAACACCAATTTGATAAAAAAACTTTGAACCAAGAGAACTCGACATATTTACATAAAAATAATGAATTGCAAGGTCATATTTCAAATTATCAACAGACTCATTAAAATAAGAATTTGCACTTTCCAAGTGAGTATTTGACCAATTAAAGCGATAACCCGCATTTGTACTGATATTTCCGAAAGGACGGTTATAAGAAATTTCCGAGTTAATTGAACTTCGCTCTGCCTCGCTATTTCGTTTCAGAGAAAATTCTTGTTCGAAAAAATTCGAATTTGCGTATTCATCGGTAACAGCACCTGTTATCAATGAATCATTGCGTTGTAAATACAATGAAACGGTGGCATATTGAAGCGTTTTTTTACTCTCATCAACAATTTCCCCTTTGATAATGAGAAATTGAGAAAAACTCGAAAACGAGAGAAATAACGAAAGAAATATTTATTTTTTCATTGAAAAAAAGTTTTACTCAAAAATCTTACGTTCTTTTTTCAAAAAACATTAAGATACTAAATTAGTTATGTCAATCAAAATTGACGAAACAAAGATATAAAAAAAAAAACTACTTTCCACTATATTTTTTTGTATTTAACTGCAAATTATTTCGCAATTGCTTGATTATTAACAATATAAAAATTAAAATATTTTCAATTTTCCCCCAAAAATCAACTATTGAAACATTCTATAATATACATAGGTGAGAGTTTTAAAAAAGGAGAAAAAATTATTCTCAAATTGGAATAAAATTTTTT
>DYQK01000240.1 GCA_020719385.1 Rikenella microfusus
AAAAGTGTGTTCCTTTGCTTTTTTCAATTCACATCACGGTGTTTGGCGATACCTTTAGGAAAATTGAAAAAACTTTAAGCAAAGGTTCACATTCTTTTTTGTCGCAAATTTTTTTAAATTTTTATAAAAATTTTTGTGATTTTTCATAAAATTACCGAGTATCTGAAAATCGTTAAGAGTAGGGAAATCCACAATGTAATATTGAACCATCATGAATTGCAAAACACATGCTGAATTACTTGCAGAATTAACTGCCAAATTTGGTGCTGATTTAAAGAATCATGTCAATCAGTTAAACCCCAATAATAATGCTTATTGGCGGTCAAGAGGCTATTTTGAACGTCCTGACGAGTGGGAAGAGATTTTAGAGAAAGAAGGTGTAAAACATCTTAACGGCAGATTTGTCTAAAAGTAAACTTAAAAACTTCTGTCTGCTTTTGTGGCAGACAGTTTTTTTGTGAAAATATTTTTAATTGTTAGTCATTTCCCCGCAAAAAATTATGAAATAATTTTTTCAATTCTGTTTTAATAAAATTTTTCGCAAATTTTGTTTTTTCGCAAAAAATTCGTATTTTTGTGAAAATTTTAAACGAAAATTTATGTCTGTTGATGAGCAAAGTAAAATAAAAGTGACTTATTATAACGAGGCGATTCGTTATATGGAAAACGCAAAAGAAAATCTGAAGCGTGCAGGCAAAGAAGACCGTTTTTATCAAGATATAAAATATGTGAAAACGGCTTGCGGCGTTGCGTACAACGGCGTTTTAGTTGCGTTGGATGGTTATTTTCTGTTGAAAGATGTGGAAAAGCGAAGAGGCAGAAAAAGTATTCAGTATTATGAAACCAATTTGGCAAAAGTAGACAAAAAATTGCTGAATTATTTGAATTCTGCGTATCGAATTTTGCATTTATACGGCTATTATGATGGTGAAAACGAGGTAAAAATGATTTCGAGTGGTTTTGAACTTGCGTATTCCATTATCGAAAAAATTAAACCGTAATTTTTTTGTTATTCCCCGCAATAAATTGCGGGGTTAATAATTTTGAGTTTTTAAACGCTAACAGATTTCTTCGAAACCCTATTAGGTTTTTATAAAATTGACAAAAAACCTGTCAGTGTGCTTGCACCTGACAGCGTTTAATAAGATTTTCGAAAAATTTTGTTTTTTCGCAATAAATTCGTACTTTTGTGAAAATTTTAAAACGAAATTTTGTGGCTGAAAAAAATTTTGTGAAAGGAGATATTGTTGGTGCAGGAATTTCTAAACGTATCTCTGATGGTTACAAAGCAGGCTACCATTTGGCTGTTGTCTCACGAGATAATCTCGTAGGAAATTTGATAACTTTTATCAAATTATTTACTCATTCGCCCAATGCTGCGAATCAAACTATTGACCAAAGCAAGTTAATCGGTTACGCAGGCAAGCAACTTGACGCACAGACTTATCTTTCAGACGATGAATTTGAAGCACTAACCAAAGAATTAAGAAAAAAGGAGGGAAAATATGAATTGGGTTGATTTTAGAAAATATAATTTGCTACTTTTGTTATACAAAGGTGAAATTTCAAGAGAATATTTTGAAAATTATCATTTTGAAAATTATTGCTACATTTATCCTGACAGAAATAATCGTTCTTTTGAAACGGAGAATTATTATGATGAGGATGAAAATTTGTGGCTCATCGGTGAAAATCAATGGGTTACTTCTGATGGTTTTATCATAGATAATATTTCTCTTGATAGAAATTATTTTCGTAACGAATTAAAACACATCAACGAATATTTTTCCCAAAAAACTGCATAACGAAATTTTATGTCTGTTAGTGAAATTTTGGAGAAAATTGCTTTTGTTGATAGTCAGAATAGATAAAATA
>DYQK01000241.1 GCA_020719385.1 Rikenella microfusus
TTTCAGTTTCTCCCAATTCCTTAATATTTTTTCAAATTTTCTCAATATTCTGTCATTTTTTTCAAAAATAGACAGAATGTTTCTCTAAAAAATATTTTTTTCAAATTCAAAAAAATTTTTTACTTTTATGAAAATAATTTCAAATTATTTGTCTCAAAAATATCAAAATATTTTTATTTTCCTGTCCTTAGCAGTGTTTTTTTACATCACTGTTCAGCATGGTTATCTCGTTTTTCACGTTTTTATTGAGTTAATTACAGTTGTTATTGCTTTTTCGTTGTTTACAATAACTTGGAATAGTCGGAAAATGTTAGATAATCAATATTTATTGTTAGTCGGAATGTCTGCACTTTTTATTGGTGTCCTTGATACTTTACATACAATTACTTACAAAGGTATGAATATCATTGTTAGTCCGATTTTTTATGCGAATCAGTTTTGGGTTGCAACGAGATTTCTCGAAAGTATAACACTTCTTTTTGCTTTTTTATTTTTAAAACGAAAAATTAGACTCAATTTAGATATAATTTATATAGTTTATTCGATTATTACGTTAATAATTATTCTTTCAATTTTGTATTGGGAGATTTTTCCGCTTTGTTTTGTCGAAAATGTCGGACAAACTAAGTTTAAAATTTATTGCGAATATGTAATTATTGTGATTTTAGTCGCTGCGTTGATTTTGTTATTGAGAAATAAACATCATTTTGAGAAAAATTCGTTTTATTTGCTTGCAGCTTCGATATTTTTTGCGATAGTTAGCGAATTTTGCTTTACTTTGTATATTTCGAATTACGGTTTTTCGAATCAATTAGGGCATTATTCTAAGTTATTGACTTTTTATTTGATTTACAAAGCGAATATTGAGGCAGGTTTTGTGAAACCAACAGAGACAATTTTCAATAATTTGAAAATAAGTGAACAAAATTATCGGAAGTTGAGTGAAAAATATGAGTTGCAAAGCAAAAATTTGTCGGAACAAAATATGGAATTGGAAGTTCTTTTGAAGCAAATACGAAAATTGAATGAAAAATTAATTGAAAAAAATAAAAAATTAGATGAATTAAACGCAACAAAAGATAAATTTTTCTCCATAATTGCCCATGATTTGAAAAATCCATTTACTTCGATTCTTGGTTTTTCTGAAATTTTGTCATCAAATCAAAATTTATCGTGTGAAAAAATACAATATTTCGCAAAAATTATTCACACAATTTCGCAGCAAACATATTCACTTTTAGAAAATTTGTTAAACTGGTCGCGAATGCAAACGGGTAGTTTAACGCCGCATTTTGAGGAGATTCCTGCTTCAGAATTGTTAACAGAAATTATGTTTCTTTGTGAAAAAATGACAGAAAATAAGAAAATTCAGTTAAATTTATTAAATAATGTTAAAACGTCTGTTTTTGCTGACAGAGAAATGATAAAAACCGTTTTGAGAAATTTGGTTATAAATGCGATAAAATTTACTTATCCTGATGGTCGTATATTAGTCGAAGTGTTTGAAAATCAAGAGTTTATAATATTTTCAGTTTCAGACACGGGAATCGGTATTGAACAGCAGCATTTGGAAAAATTGTTTAAAATAGAGAGTAAATTATCTAAATTAGGCACTTCAGAGGAGAAAGGCACAGGTTTAGGTCTCATTTTGTGCAAAGAATTTGTCGAAAAAAATAACGGGAAAATTTGGTGCGAGAGCGAGATTGGAAAAGGCAGCAAATTTTCTTTTTCTTTGCCCAAAAAATTTGCTTAATTTTTCTTTTTGAGAAAAAATTTCTATTTTTGCAAAATTTCTAAACGAAATTTTAAATTATTTATTATCAAGATTTTATATAATGAATTGCAACGATATTCGCAAATCTTTTTGT
>DYQK01000242.1 GCA_020719385.1 Rikenella microfusus
CGAAACATTTTGGTTGTGTGCGTTTTGTCTACAATTATTTTCTCAAAAAACGGATTGATTCTTATGAAAAAGACAAAACTTCGATTTCGTATTACGAAATGCAGGCTGAATTGCCCATTTTGAAAAAAAATGAAAAGACGAAATGGTTAAAAGAAGTCAACAGTCAGAGTTTACAAGTTGCTTTGCAAAATTTAGATTTTGCTTTTCAACGTTTTTTCATAACAAAAAAAGGTTTTCCGAAGTTTAAATCTCGAAAAAATAATCGACAAAGTTTTCATTGTCCGTCTTTTTCGAAAATCGATTTTGAAAAAAATTTGTTGACGATTACAAAAATTCGAGAGATAAAAATCGTTTTACATCGGAATTTTCGTGGAAAAATCAAAAATGTTACCATCGAAAAAACTGCATCAGGCAAATATTTTGCGAGTATTCTCGTTGATACTCAACAAGTTGAACAGAAAAAACAGCCGATTTCTGCTGCAACAACTATCGGAATTGACACAGGAATTAAAAATTTTGCCACTTCTTCGAATGGAAAAGTTTTTGAAAATCCGAAATATTTGGAAAAATCAACAAAACGATTGACATTTTTGCAGAAAAAACATTCTCGCAAAGTTGCTCGGAGTTTGGCGTCTGTTGCGTTGGGGAAATTTTATGAAATGTTAAGTTACAAATGTGCGTGGCGCGGAGCTAAGAAGCCCCTACGTCAACAGCAAAGGGGTAATTCACAATTATTCTTTTTCATTTTTGTCGTAAATTAATTTTAAAATATTTTCGTATTTCGTTGCAGGTTTAGAAAAAATTTTTTAACTTTGCAACGAAAAATTTTTATATAAATTTTCGAAATGTTAACGTTAAAAAATTCTATTTCACAACTGCCGCTGCAAGAACAAATTCTTTTATTAGAAGATTTATTAATCTCGCTGAAAGAAAAAGTTTTTCAGGAAATAGAGAAAACAAATAACAGCCAATTATGGCAGATTTATCGGGTTTTTCAGTTAAATGTCGAAATTTTGTCGTTTCAAAATATTTTATTCACAATAAACAAAACTTCTGTCGAAAGCAAAGATGTTGAAATTTTGAAATTAAAATATTCGCATTTGCCCATTTCTTGGTCTGAAAACGAGCCAAATCCTGACGAATTTTTTGGAATTTGGAAAGAAAACCCAAAAACCATCGAAGAAATTAGAGACAAAGCATGGAAAAGAAATTAATACTTTGTGATACAAATAAGTATCTTTCCTCAATTAGTTTGTATTAAATTTTGAAAAATTAATTTCAAGAGAAAATCAACATTCGCATTACTGTAGGCTTGAAAGAGAGTAATTTTTCGTTTTTAAAGAGATTTTCAAACTAAATAATATCAATTAATTTAGGAAAGATACTTATTTTCATTCATTGGTTCAATGGAAATGCAGAAATTGATAATATTTTGCGAAACAAAATCGAACTGAAATATATTTGTTTGCCGACAATTGTCTATATGGAACTTTTGCAGGGAATGGGAAATAAAAGCGAACTTTTTATGATGCAGAAACGAATACAAAATTTTCATATTTTTGAAATTACTGAATCTATTTCTAAACGAACTCGTGAATACGTAAAAACATACGCATTGAGTCATAAATTGCAAATTCCCGATGCGTTTATTGCAGCAACAGCTGTTGAATATAATTTGTGTTTGTTTACTTTTAACATCAAAGATTTTAAATATATTCCTAATATTAATTTGTACGAATTTTCTTAAAATATTTTCGTATTTCGTTGCAGGTTTAGAAAAAATTTTTTAACTTTGCAACGAAAAATTTTTATATAAATTTTATGACTCTGCAACTTATTTTAAATCTTGACAACAAAACTT
>DYQK01000131.1:0-7037 GCA_020719385.1 Rikenella microfusus
AAGTATATTTCTCTTTTGCAACTTCATAAGTTCCAATCCAAAAAATATTTTCAGGAAAATTAAAAAGCGAGAAATAAGGTTTTAACAAATCAATTATGGGTTTTCTTATTGCAGTCAAGTAATGTCCTTTGTCTCTTGCGTTTGCATCGCCGATAATTATCAAAATTTTGCAATTCAATATTTGCGAAAATTGATTATCAAAACATTTTTCTAAGTTCAAGGAATTGTTAAAATTATTTTTCAAAGACAAAAATAACATTAAACAATCTAAACTTTTCTTAAAAATATTTAAAATCCATTTATTTAAAACGAAATTAGAGAAAATAACTTCGGTAAAATCTTTTAATTCTATGAAAAAAATAAAATCTTTTTCAATAATTACTCTATCGCAAGTTTTAAAACCGAGACCAATTTTCTCGTTTTCTATGATTAAACTGCATCCGCTTCCTGTCAATTTTTTATATTCGCGACAATTTTCAATGTCAAACAAAATTTCTGATTTTAAAGTTATTCCTGATTCTGTGTGCGATGCCATAATTAATCATATTTTAAATCCTCGTTTAACATTTCCCACGCTTCACTGGTTATTGAATCATTCATCGGCAAACCTAATTTTAAATCTTGCACTTCGATTTCAATTTTTTCGTTATTCTCAAACAACGAAAAACATTTCATCGGCACATTTTTCTGTTTTTTCGCTTCAATAGCAAATTGATGCAAAACAAAATAATTGTGTGTAGCGATAAAAATTTGAATTCCTGCCTTAGACAATTCTACCAAAATCGGAATAATTTTTCGAATCGAAACAGGGTTTAAATTTGTGTCAATTTCGTCAATAAACAAAATTGTATTTTCTCGCAAAAGTGTTTTTCGAATCAAAATATTGATTAAACCAAGTTGCTTGTTGCCTTCAGAAGTCATTGACAAATTGAATTTTCCCTGTGAGGTTTCGAACAAAAAACGTTCTTCAACATCTAAATTCTCAATAAACTTGCCTCTTATAATATCTTTTTCGATATTTTCTGAAATTTCCCGTAAAATTCTATCAATTTCGAACTCGTTTTTGTCTCCTTCAGACATAAAAGACTCAACAATGTCGAAATAAGTGTCGTCAAATCCGCCTCGATATTTTAAATTTCGACAATTTAAAATTCCAACACTATTTCCGAGTACTTCTTTCGCAGGAATAAACAACGCATTATTTAAAATCTCTTCAGATTCCAACATTTCGTTGTAACTTGTTTTTAATTTATTGTCTTTTCCCAAAGAAAATTCGACAGGATATTCATTTTCGAAAATATCAAAAATAAATTTCGCCTTTAAATTTTTATTTTCCCGTTTCGAAACTAAATCTCCGATTTTTGTATTGAAAACATAAGAAATTTTTCGCGGGAAAATGCTTGTTAAAGGTTCTACATAATTTTCAGATTGTTTGCGATAAAGTTCAATAGACTTACAAACGCTGTACAAAAGTCTGAGCAAAGAAGTTTTTCCTGTGTTATTTTTGCCGATAAACAAATTTATATTTTGCGAAAATTCTAATTCGAGAGAATCAAAGTGTACAAAATTCGAAATCAAAACTTTTGACAAAGAAATTGCGTTACTTTCCAACTCATTTTCAGGTAAAATGTCTTTTGCATTCGTTTCTAATTCGTTTTGCGTCAATAAATTTTCTTTTTTTTGAAGTTTAAATTTTTTAACATCCACTAATTTAATAAGTTGCTCTAAGGTTATAAAATTTTTTTCCTGAAAATGTTTAATATTTACACTTTTCAAATCTAAATCTTGCAGCAAAGGTGCAATTTCCTCAATATTAACCGACAAACTCGTATAAGCATTATAACTATGTGAACTATTATTTGGAAACGCAAGCGGACCAAAAAGCGAACGACAAATAGGGTTTAATGTTATAAGTTTATTTTTGGTTTTTATTGCGTTTTTTATCTCGTCAACAGAATTTTTGTACGCTTGTTTTGGGGCATATCGACCTTTGTACTTGAGATTTGTCATCTGTTCAAGTATTTTTTCGTGAGAAATATTTTTAAATTTTTCAATTAACTCATCAGACAAATAAATATATTGACGACCATTTAAAAATCGAAGTTCGCCTAGTTCAAATTGATTACCTTTAATAAAATAAAGGTAAACTTTTCTGTCTTTTTTCAACAATTCTCGGTCAATAATTTCGAAAATTGGATAATGTTGTTGTATTCTCATTTTTTTATATTTTTTGCAAAAATAAAAAATTAATTTCAAATTTTCAAAATTTTTTTCTAAAAATTGAACAAAAAATAATACAACACAGAAATTATTATTAATTTTGCAAAAAAAAAATTTGTTTATGTTGAAAAATTTGCCCCATATCAAACATTTGGAGAGTAAAAATTTTTTTTTACTCGCGGGACCTTGCGTGGTGGAAAGTGAGGAAAATATTTTTGAAGTGGCTGAATATTTGTTAAAAGTTACTGACAAATTGAAAATTCCGTTTGTTTTTAAATCATCTTATCGCAAAGCGAATAGGTCAAGTGGAAAATCGTTTTCAGGCATTGGAGACAAAGAAGCGTTAAAAATTCTGAAAAAAGTTAAAGAAACGTTAAAAATCCCAATTGTTACTGATATTCACACTGAAAAAGAAGCCGAAATAGCTTCCGAAGTTGCTGATATTTTGCAGATTCCTGCTTTTCTTTGTCGCCAAACGGAGTTGCTTCTTGCTGCGGGAAGGACCAATAAAATTGTGAATATCAAAAAAGGACAATTTCTCTCACCTAATGCGATGCGTTTTGCCGCAGAGAAGGTTTTCGAAACAGGAAATCACAAAGTAATGTTAACAGAAAGAGGTACAACCTTCGGTTATCAAGACTTAATTGTCGATTTTCGTTCAATTCCAATTATGAAACAGACTAATTTGCCCGTCATTTTAGATGTAACACATTCTTTGCAGCAACCCAATCAGACTTCTGGCGTAACAGGCGGTCAACCTGAGATGATAGAAACTCTTGCAAAAGCGGGCATTTCTGTCGGTGTTGATGGAATATTTTTAGAGACTCACCCAAATCCTGCGGCTGCTTTGTCAGACGGAGCAAATATGTTAAAATTAAATTTGGTGGGAAATTTACTCGAAAAATTGGTGTTATTGAGAAATGTAGTGAATTCTTTGTGAAAAAAAAGTATTGCCATTGATAAAAACGATGGCAATTCTTTGAGAAAGTCGTTAAATAATAATTTTTTGAAAATATAATGAAAATTTTTTGCGAAAAATAAAATTTATAAATGTTTTTTTTTAATTTTGCCCTTTGTAAACTTCACAAAACTTCCAACTATGAGAAAATGTTTATTTTTTGTCTTTTTTGTGCTATTTTGTGTATCAAATATCAACGCACAAACGGCGGCTCAGCAAAAGAAAATCTCTCAGATTGAGAAAAAAATTGAGTCTGCGGCTTCGAATATTGAGAAAATTGAGTTTTTAAATCAACTTGCAGAAATTTATTTAGAGATTTCTGCGGAAAAAAGTATCGAATACGCCGAGCAAGCATTGAAACTTTTGAAAAAAGAGAGCAATGTTAAACCTGTTACCGAAGCAAATTTGTACAGCACTCTCGGAGCGGCTTATTATTATCAAGAAAAAATGAGTAAAGCAATTAAATATTACGAGAAGGAGTACGGCGTTATTGAAAAAAACGGCACAAGAGACCAAAAAATTCGTTCTCTGTTCAATCTCGCAACAATAAGTTTACAAAATAAAGATTACAAAGATGCGAAGAAATCTTACGAGAAAAGTTTAGAACTTGCCAAGCAGGGCAATTCGAAAGACTTAATTGCGTATCATTACAAAGCACTTTACGATGTAAATTTTAAATGGGGCAAGTACGAGGAGGCTTTGAAATATTATGATTTGTATATTTCAATTCGAGATTCTGAATTACGTAGAGATTTGCAAAAGAAAATTTCTGTTCTCACCACGCAATTTGTTTTCGAAAAGCGAAAAAGAATTGAGAAAGAGAAGGAATCGCTGCAAAAAGATGAGATAATTTACGAGGCAAACGAAAATCAAGCACGGCTTCGCGGCGATACAGCCAAACTTCGCGAAGATTCTATCAAAAAAAGTCAGGAAATTCGATTGTTGAACGCCGAGAAAGAATTGCAGGATAAAAAAATCGAGTTACAAAATGTTCAACTTGAGAAACGGGCAAGGACAATTTTGCTTTTAGCCATTGTCGGGTTAATTATTGCTGTTGCTGCGTTTTGGTTGTACCGTTTATATCGTCAGAAGAAAATTATTAATCAAATTCTTGCACAGCAAAAGGAGGAAATTCAGGCACAAGCAGAGTTGCTGGAGGAAAATAATTTGCAACTGGAGGAGCAAAAGAATCTTTTAGAAGAGAGAAATGCACAAATTATGGACAGCATCAACTACGCAAAACGAATTCAAGAGGCAATTTTGATTCCTGAATACGAAATTCAAAAACATTTCCCCGAATTTTTTATTTATTATCAACCCAAAGACATCGTTTCGGGAGATTTTTATTGGTTCGCTCAGGTCGAAAATAAATATGTGCTTGCCGCCATTGACTGCACAGGTCACGGAGTTCCTGGAGCATTCATGTCAATGATAGGAAATACGTTGTTAAACGAAATTGTAAACGAAAAACACATCACTGCACCCAACGAGATTCTTGCGAATCTACACACAGGCGTTGCGAAGGCTCTTCAACAGAATCGTCCCAAAAAAGATGGAAAATATGTTGTCGAAGACGGAATGGACATGACTCTCTGCACTATTGACGCAAAACAAAAACGTTTTCAGTTTGCAGGTGCGAGAAATCATCTCTACGTTGTGCAAGGAACAGAATTAAAAGTGTTGAAAGCAAACACATTTTCCATCGGCGGAAGTTCAACTACACAAAACGAATTTACGATGTACGATTTTATGTATGACGACAAAACTTCGATTTATATGCTTTCAGACGGATATTTAGACCAATTCGGCGGCGAACAAGACATAAAATTTAACACTTCAAGATTTAAACAAATGTTAATCGAAAATCGAGATGCCAACATGCGTCAACAAAAGCAAATTGTTGCTGAAACGATGCAAGAATGGAAAGGCGAAAATGAACAAATCGATGATATGCTTGTCATCGGACTTCGTTTAAATTAAATTTTTATGATAAAAATTCAAAAACTGCAAAGTGGAGGGTTAGTCGAAATTCCACAATTCGAGAGAAACGCCTGGATTAGCGTTATTAACCCTTCACAGACAGAAGTGGATTTTCTGAAACGCGATTTTCATGTTTCAGAAGATTTTATCAACGACATCTTAGATACCGACGAACGCCCACGCACAGAAATCGAAGGACGATGGTTTCTCATTCTTTTTCGTATTCCGATTCATAATCCGCAAAGCGACATTCCGTTCTCGACAATGCCGCTCGGAATTTTAATTGCCGTCAATGCGATAATCACGATTTGTCTCTCCGAAAATGACGTAGTGAGGTCTTTGTATTTGCAAAAAAATAAAAACTTCAGTCTCGAAAATAAAATTAATTTTGTTTTGCACTCATTTTTGTTCTCGGCAACATTTTTTCTTCGATATTTGAAAGAAATAAATAAACAAATTACGGTTATTGAAAAAACGCTTGAGCAAACTTTGAAAAATGAATATTTGAAAACAATGATGCAATTAGAAAAATCCTTAGTTTATTTCATGGCTTCACTTCGTTCTAATGAATTGTTAATCAATAAGTTACAGAAATCGAAGTTTGTCAACACTTCAGATTTAGACGAAGATTTTTTAGAAGACGTAATCATTGAAACTCATCAGGCTGTCGAAATGTCGAGAATTTATAGCGATATTTTGTCAAAAACTATCACAAATTTTGCCTCAATGATTTCGAATAATGTGAATTTTGTAATGAAACAACTCACTTCCATCACAATTATTTTAATGATTCCAACATTAGTCGCAAGTATTTATGGAATGAATGTGCCGAATTATGTGGAAAATAACCCACATGCCTTTTGGATGGTTTTGCTGCTCTCGTTTGCCCTCTCGGTTATGGGCGTTTTAATTTTTTGGAAACGAAAATTATTTTGAAATATTAAAAATTTAGTTTACTTTTGTGTTTAAAATTTTTTTAGAAAATAATTTGGTAATAAATTAAAAATCAATAACTTATGTCTTGTCGACCAATAAAAGTTGCGATTTTGGATATGTATCATACGGCACCTAATCAAGGAAAACAAAATATTAAAGATATTCTTGAGACGCAAGTTTATCCTTTTGTGTATGATATTTTCGATGTGCGAGGAAAATGTTCACTCCCAGGTTTGCAATACGATATTTATATCGGAACAGGCGGACCAGGAAGCCCGTTGGAAGGAGACGGAATTTGGGATAACAAATTTTTCGAACTACTCGATGAACTTGTGGAGTATAACAAAATTCAAGAAACCAAAAAATATATTTTTTTGATTTGTCATTCGTTTCAAATGGCTTGTAACCATTTTAAATTAGGAACCGTTACAGAACGCCATTCCACATCCTTTGGAATATTTCCTGTTCACAAAACCGAAGCAGGACAAAATGACTTAATTCTTGCAGGACTTCCTGAACCATTCTTTGTCGCAGACACTCGAAATTATCAGGTCATTGAACCCAATTATGACATTTTTGCAGAAATGGGAGCAAAAATCTTGTGCCGAGAAAAGATTCGAGAACATGTCGATTTTGAAAGGGCTATCATGGCAATCCGATTTTCGAACGAATTTTACGGAACACAATTTCATCCCGAAGCAGACGCAGCAGGAATGATGCAACGTTACAGAGACCCCGAACACAGACAATGGATCATTGACACCTACGGGCAAAGAAAATACGAAGAAAACGTGGCAGGACTCAACGACCCTGAAAAAATTAGTTTAACTAGCCGAAAATTACTCCCTACATTTTTGAAAATTGCCACAAGAAGCATCTTAGGCTATTAATTTTCTCCTAATTTACTTAACGAATGTCATTTTTCGAAAAAATGACATTCGTT
>DYQK01000131.1:7137-9101 GCA_020719385.1 Rikenella microfusus
TAAAAACCTAACAGCGTTTCGAAGAAACCTGTTAGCGTTTAAACACTGACAGCGTTCTTTTTCTTTTTTGCTGCTGCGCACCTTGCCGCCCAAGAACCCGTATTACGGTGTGATGAGTGTTGAGGAAAAACCTCTGTATTACTTATTTCGTTTCAATAATTCATTACGAAAATTTTAAACCCTGCGAATGGAAAACAAAGTATTAAAATATTTCTTATATTTGCAGCGTTTAATTAACCTGACAGGTTTTTTTGTTGATTTTATAAAAACCTGTTAGCGTTTAAAATGCCACCATTAAAAAAAATAGAAAAAAATAATTAATTTTTTTATTTAAGTAATTTTATTTTTGTATTTTTGCAAAAAAATCACAAATTATTTTTCATTTTATGAAAACAATTTTAACGAAGCAAGATGTTTTACAATTAATTGCTGCGAGTCGTTTGGAATCGGACAAACAAAGTGCAGAATTTAAGCAGCAAATGAAAGAATTAAATAAAAAAATCGGTGAACTCACTGACACCATTGGCGAATCGGCAGAATCGCAGGTTCGCGAAAGTGTTATTATGTTGTTTCGTTCACGCGGCATTATTCTTGACGAGATTTTCCCGCGAGCCATCAAAGAAGATGCAGACGGCATAAAATTATACGAAATTGATTTGTTGGTCGTCAATACCGTTTATGCTGTTGCTGTCGAGGTGAAAAATACGTTGCGGCAAAAAGATGTCGAAAATCATTTGCGACAAATCGAAAAAATTAAACAACAACCGATGTCGTGTGTAAAGGGAAAAATGTTGCTTGGGGCAGTTGCAGGAATGCTTATGAAGCACGAAGTCGCAGAATTTGCAATGAAAAAGGGATTATTCGTAATAAAACCGAAGGGAGATTCGGTAAAAATACTTAATAAACTTGATTTTAAATTCAACCAATGGAGAATTGAGAAATAATTTTGTTTAAGTAATTTTATTTTTATGAAACAATTAATTTCTGCTTCATACGTTTTGCTTGCGAAGTTTCGATTTCCATTTTTTATTTTGATTCTAATTTCGTTCATTTTGATTTTCAAAAATGTTTACCAAAATGTTTCAGAATATCGAAAAATTGAGCGAATATATCAGTTAGTCGGCGATTTTGTGAACGAAAATCAAGTTTTTGCCAAGGAAGAAAGTGAAAATTCCACATGTTCCGAATTTGACAGTTCACAATTTTTTCAATTTTATACAAAAAATCAGTTGACAGAATTGAAAAAAATTTGTTTTTGGCGAGCAAGAACAGACGGAAAGCAAGGTTATGAACATCACGCAATAAATAGAGCCATCGAAAAATGGAAAGGAATTCCATTTGAAGAACTTTGTGAAACTATTCGCAAAGAAAATCTTTGTACAGATAAAAATGGAGAATGGTTTTTTATCTCAACAAAATGGACAGCACCCGCTGAAAAGCAAAATGGAATTTTTAAACCAACAACAATTTTTCGAACTACCCATAAATATTCGAAAATCCGAGAAAATTATTTGAAAAATCAGAAATAAAATGAAAATACCACTTACAAATAAAAATTATTTACAAATAATAAAACTGCTGTCTAAAAAATCTATCAATTTTTATGACAGTGAAGATTTGCCAATTATTCAAAATATTAAACAACATTTTTTCTTTTTTCGAAAAAAATGGATTTTGCATATCTCGAAAAATGAACAAGAAATTCTTATTTTTTATTTACAAAAACTCGAACACAGAATTATTATTGACAAACGGCTGCCAAGAGATAAAGATGGAAATATTTTTGCCACACCACAAAATATCAAATTTCTTAACGAAATTTGTAATTTAATCGATTATATTGAAACTTTTTAATTGTTTTTTAAACTCTGTCAGGTGCAAGCACCCTGACAGGTTTTTTGTCGGTTTTATAAAAACCTAACAGCGTTTCGAAGAAACCTGTTAGCGTTTAAAATGCCGCCATT
>DYQK01000034.1:0-21590 GCA_020719385.1 Rikenella microfusus
CAAACGACATCCAACGGTCAAACTTCAAAACACGAAACATCTCCTCTAACGACTTAATTATCAACGTTTTATATTCGTCACGGGTTTTGTTATTTTTCCCGCCTTCGATGGCTTCGAGTTGATAATCTTCTTCTGTTACCTCTAAATCGAGCCATGCACTCCACATTGTTGACAAATCGAGATACTGAATCTTCGCACCATAAGGAGGGTCGGTGTAAATATAATCGACAGATTCGTTTTTCAAAAACTTCAAATTATGCGCTGAACCTTTGATAATTTGAATATTTTTAAAAGTTTCCTGATTAATTTGCGTTTCGATTTCTCGTTTCGCACCCCAAAGATTTTTAAATTTATTCGAAAAAGTTTCTAAAACATTCACCAAAACAGGAGATGGTGCCATTCGATAACGCAAATAAGTTAAAGCCGCAGCAACGCCACCATTTTTCTGATGAGAATTTACTTTCGAATTATGATAAGTCAAATTAATATTCGTAATTGTACTCGAAAAAGCAAGTAACAACGAATTTCGTAAATTTTCTTCTTTTTTAAATTTCGTTAAAATCAAACTTTTCAAAAAAGCGAGTTGTGCAATTTGTTTGTCAGAAAATAATTTCTCGACAACATCAACATCGGAAGTTTTTGGCAATTTTATGCCCCTTGGATACGGATATTTCTGCAAAGCATTTTCAATAACTTTTGATTCTTGCTCTTGCGTAAGGGAATTTTCACCTAATTTCGAAATATCAGATTTCGAATATTCGGTTTTTATGGTTTCGAATGCATTTTCAAATTCAGGAATCGAAATGGGCAATATGAGTGAACGCACGATAAAATTTGCCAACGGATTAATATCGATGTGAATCGCTTTGCGGTCAATCATTAGCGCTTCAACGGCAGTTACCCCGCTGCCGCCAAACGGGTCAAGCACCAAATCGCCAGGTTTTGTGAAATTGCGAATGTATTCCTGCACCACATTCCAGCTTTGTTTAGTGAAATATGAATGAACACCGAAATGTCGTTTGCAAGCCCGTTTTCTAACGGGAATTTCCTCCAGCAGCGGCTGATTCAGATAATCAAAATCAACAATTTTTGTTTTTGTCGGAATATATTCGCTAAAATCTTTTCCCGTTTGAAAAGAATTTATTGACAGAAATCTCTCAAGTTTTTCCCAATGATTTTCAATATCTCGAAGTTGAAAATGCAACAACGGTTTTGATTCGTCAGTTCGAAAAACGACAAATTCTCTGCCATTACACAACGCAAAAAATTTCGTCCGCACTTCGGGATGCATTGCGTAAGAATAAACCTGTTCAATATTTCCTGTCTCTAAAATATTTTCAGAAGGTGCTTTTGCATCAAGAGTCCACGCATAATTTTGCCCAATTTTCAACAAATAATCGGGAATGAGTTTAATATTTCGTTTTTTCGAGCCGATTTTCAGAAACGGATGCTGCAGCGTTTTGCTGCGAATAATATTTTCGTCAAGAAATTTCAAGCGAAAAAGAATCGGAAGAATTAATTGTTCTCTAACCGAATCTTCTTTGAAATCGGGAGAATCTAACAAAGTAAAATCGAAATTCTCAAACATAAAAAGTTTTTTTTAAAAATTATTTTCCTCTAAACTTCGACTAACACTTAGAATTATTCCCAAAGAAGCACTTGTGAATAAAATCGAAGTTCCGCCCATACTCACAAAGGGCAATGTTTGTCCCGTTACGGGAATCAAATTGACAGCAACCGCCATGTTAGCAAGTGCTTGAAAAACAATCGATAACGTTAGTCCGATGACGAGAAAAGCAGGAAATGTTCTTGAAATTCTGCGAACCATCACTACACTTCGATAAAGCAAATACAAATATAAAATCAACACAAAAATTCCGCCTAAAAGTCCGTATTCTTCAATAATAAACGCATAAATAAAATCAGAATAAGGATGCGGCAGAATGTTTCGTTGCGAACTGTTTCCTGGTCCTTTTCCAAATATTCCGCCTGTTGCGATGGCAATTTTTGCTTGTTCAACTTGATAATTGCGTTCACTTTTGTCGCTGCTAAAACTTTCGATTCGATGTCTCCACGTCCCGATTCGCCCGCCGCCAGTCCAATTTGCAACAATTAAGAGAAATAATCCGAAAGCGACAACAATTATTCCGAGTGTTCCGAATAAATATTTCCAATTCATCCGACCGATAAACAGTAAAAACCACGAAACGGCAAAAAGTAAAGCCGCTGTTGAGAAATTTGAAGGTAAAATTAAGCCGCAAATCGATATTATCGCTATCATCATCGGTTGAAAAGCAATTTTTAAATCGTTTGTGTCATTTTGATTTTGCGACAAGATTTTTGATAAAAAAATAATTAACGAGAATTTCGCAAAATCTGAAGTTTGAAAATCGATTCCAATTATCGGAATAGTCAACCAACGCGTTGCAAAATTTCGATTTACTCCCGCAATCAAAGTAATTAGAAGCAGTAAAATCGAGGCAATATATAAAAATTGTGCTAACCACATGAAATATTTGTGATGAATTCTGTGCGTCCAAAAGACGGTGAGAAAACCGAGAATCAGAAAAAATGTATGGCGAAACAGAAAATATGTAGTATTTCCTTCTTTGTATTTGTAGGCAAGTGTGCTTGAGGCACTATAAACGGCTAATATTGAGATTAAAAATAATGTCGCAACAACACCCCAAATCACCTTGTCGCCTTTGAAATATTTTGATAATAAAGCACGCATAAATTTTTTTTCAAAAGACAAAAGTAAAAAAAAGTTATGAAAAAAATATTTTTAGTGTGAGAAATAAAAAAAAATATTATCTTTGTCCGCAATTATTTTTAATTTTTTTTTCTTATGTGGAAAATAATTTCACTTTTCCTGTTTATTTTTGGAATAAATTTTTGCTTTTCGCAAGAAAATGACGACTGCTGCGGTACAAAAGAGTTAAACGAATCTCAATTTTCGAAACTTTTTTGGTACAACAACAACGAACAATTATATAATTTCTTAGATTCCATCGGCTATTACGATGACGTAAGAACTATTTTTTATCAAGTTCCGTTAAAATTTTGGATTTATCGCAAATCAGATAAAACAGGAGGAGCAAGCGACCAAGAAATTAAGACGTATATAATGAATCTCAATTTTTATAACGCAAAAAATAATACAGGTTTTCGATATTACCTCCAAGATGTCGAGTACATAAACAGTGACAGACACACAATTATGGGTTATTACTGGGAATTGGGTTGGCAAACAATGTTGAACAAAGAAGATAATTGCATAAATGTTCATATTGTTGACGAAATAAACAAAATGGGAAACAAACTTTTTGGAACATATAATTATTTGAGCGAAGCAGTTGTTGTGAAAAGAGTTTCTTCGGCGACATCGCTCACTCACGAGATAGGACATTACTTCGGACTTTTCCATCCACATAGAAATTGGGACAAGAGAAAAGGAAAACAAGAACCCGTCTCAAGAACAAGACGTTTTGACGGCATTTTTGACAAACGAATTATGTGTGAAGTCAATGGAGACGCACTTTGCGACACGCCCGCTGAACCTTCCTTATCAAATGATGTTACAGAAAATTGTCTTTATACAGGAATGCAATTTGACAAATGGGGCGACCAATATAAACCGAACACCGATAACATCATGTCTTATCCCACGTACAGACAATGTCGAAAAAATTTTACGGCAGGGCAAATAGCGGTAATGTTGAAAACTGCGTCTGAAAATTCTACGGCAAAAAATTGGTACGTTGGAAATGGAAATATTGTTATTTACGATGCCGATATTTTCGAACCCGATAATCTTCCCACAATGGCAACTGAAATTCCGTTAAATACGTTGCAATATCATACTTTTCATCGAATTTTTATCAAAAAAGGGAAAAATGAAGAGGAAAGTATAGATTGGGTGAAGTTTAATGTTACCGTTGCAGGCGATTATGAAATTGTAATTTCTGATGGAAAATCGATAAATCCGAATGCAGAAATCACACTTTATGACGCAACAGCAGGCAAGGTTTTGCAAATTGCGAATCCCGATTTGAGTAAAAAGCAAAAAAATGCAACGATAAAAAAGAATCTTTCTCCTGCAACCTATTATCTCAAAATTGAGAAAAAAACGTCTGCTTCAGGAAATTCTATTCTTGATTATAATTTAATGGTGAAAAAACTCTAAAAACATTTTTTTTGTTAAAAAAAATTGTATTTTTGCAAAGAAAAATTTAAGTTAAAATTCAATGGAAAGTAAAATTATTGAACTTTTATATCAACACGACTGTGTGGTTTTGCCCAATTTGGGTGCATTTCTGAGTGTTTATCATCCTGCCGAGATAGATAAATTTTCCAACACGATGCGTCCGCCGCGAAAAACGCCTGCTTTTAACGAAATTCTCACTGCCGACGACGGAATATTGACCCAACATATTGTTTCCACTGAAAAAATTTCCGAAAATGAGGCAAAAAATAAAATTGACGAATTTGTAAAGCAAATTTGGACAAGACTAAGAATCGGTGAAAAAGTACATCTGTTAAAATTAGGAGACTTGTATTTACAGCAAGACAAATTAATTTTCACGCCCGACCCAAACGCAAATTTTTTGCTCGACTCACTCGGAATGAATCCGATAGAATTGCCGCAAGAGAAAAAACAAACCTTCTCTTCGACTACAATTCCACCCAACAGCAGCGAAACAAAAGTGAAAACCAACATCTCGACAACAACAACGAAAAAAAGCAACACAGGATGGTGGATCGCTGCGACAATCTTAGCGTTATTGATAATTGCCGCATTAATTTTGTTCCCGACAAAATTATACAAACGTTTGCCGTTTTTTGCGAAGAACGATTCTAAAGAAACGCTCACCGCAGAACAAGTTGAAAAAATTAAGCAAGACTCAATAATTGCCGCCAACAAACGCATTGCAGATTCTCTCGAAGCGTTAAATAACAACAAAAAACGCGACACAACCAACAACAAAGCAACAACCGATAACACAAAGCCCAAAAAAGACACAACAACAAACGTTGATAATTTGAAAGTTGACGAAACTTCGAAATATCGCACAGATAAATTTCATATTGTTATTGGAAGTTTCAAAAGTCAGGAAAATGCAGAGCGTTTGAAAAAAGAAATCTCAAAAACAGGTTTCGCAACAACCATTTTACCTGCAAATCAAGATGGTTATTTTCGCGTAACGGTTGGCGGGCAGTTTAATTCTGCGTCAGAAGCAATTGCTTCGTACAAAAAATTTCATTCCTCGCACAGCGACAAACAAGCGTGGATGTTAAAACCTAAAAAATAATTTTTTCAAAATAATTTTTTAATTCTGTCAGTTTTTGAAAAACTAACAGAATTTTTTTGTTTAGAAAAAAATTTGTATCTTTGCACAAAATTTTAAATTTAACTTTTATGCGAATAGAAAATTCTTCGAATCCCGTTTTGGGAAAAACGTTTTTTTCAGAAGCATTAGTCGGAACAAGCACAGGAATAATGACTATCAACGGCACAATAAATAAAACCTTAATAATGTTGCTGTTAGTCGGTTTAACGTTTACTATTACGTGGAAAATGGCTTTCGCACAAAACGCAGGTGTCATCGGTTGGTCGATTGCTGGAGCCATTGGCGGCTTAATCGTTGCATTGGTTATTACGTTCAAAAAAGAGTGGTCAACTTATCTTGCCCCGATTTATGCGTTGTTGGAGGGTTTATTTTTAGGTGCTGTCTCGGCAGTTGTCGAAATGCAAATTCCCGGAATTGTGTTTAAAGCAGTTGGTTTAACATTCGGAGTACTTTTTTTGATTTTATTTTTATATAGGTCGGGGATAATTAAGGCAACCGAGAAATTTAAAATGGGCGTTGTTGCCGCAACAGGAGCTATTGCGTTGTTTTACCTCGTTGCGATGGTTTTGTCACTTTTTGGAATCAGAATTGGTTTTTTGCACGAGGGCGGAGTATTGGGCATTTTGTTTAGTCTTGCTGTTGTTGTTATCGCAGCGTTAAATTTGATTCTTGATTTTGATTTTATCGAACAAGGTGCCGCTGAGGGTTTGCCGAAATATATGGAATGGTACGGTTCCTTCGCTTTGATGGTAACTTTGATTTGGTTATATCTCGAAATTTTGCGACTCTTGGCAAAGATTTTAGGTTCTTCGAGAGAATAAATTTTTTCGAAAATCTGTTAAATTTTTCAAAATTTAACAGATTTTTTATTTTTTCACAGAAATAATTTTTACAAATCAAAAAAACTTTATAATTTTGCGGCTCAATTTTATCACAATTTTATGAAGTTTAATTTTAAAATCTTACTTTGTATTGGACTTTGTGGGCAATTTTTATTTTCGTGTAGTCAGCAAAAGTCTGCAAAAATGACAACGGAAATTGATTCTGTGAGTTATAGTTTAGGAATCAATGTGGGCGAGAATCTGAAAAAATCAGGTTTAAAAGAAGTGAACGCAGAGGTTTTTGGAAAAGCAATAAATGATGCTTTGAAAAATGACACAAATGCGTATTTAATCAAAACTGAAGCGGCTTATAATTTGTTAAATCGTTATTTTAGCGGCTTGCAAAAACAAAAAACGGATAAGAATCTCAAGGAAAACCAAGCGTTTTTGGAAAAAAATAAATCTGAAAAAGGTGTTGTTACGTTGCCAAGCGGCTTGCAATATCAAATTATTACTGAAGGCAAAGGTGCAAAACCCACAAAAACTGACAAGGTAAAAGTTCATTATCGCGGGACTTTAATTGACGGCAAAGAATTTGACTCATCAATAGAACGCGGTCAACCTGCAGTTTTTGTAGTGGAAGGCGTAATAAAAGGTTGGCAAGAAGCACTTCAGTTGATGTCTGTTGGCTCGAAATGGAAACTTTTTATTCCAAGCGAATTGGCATACGGCGAACGCGGCGCTCAGGGAAGTATTATTGAACCTAATATGGCTTTAATTTTCGAAGTAGAATTGTTGTCTATCGAAAAAGGTGAAAAAAACGAAAAAACTAAACAAAAATAAATTTTTTTCGAAATAATTTTCAAAAAAAACCTGACAAAAACTTTATTTTGTCAGGTTTTTTTGTGAGAACAGGTTTTTTAATTTACTTTCTCAATAATTTTGCCGAGTTCAGCATCGGCTAACGCACTTTTTTGGTCTTTTACTTTCTCCTCTGCATACACATTTTGCACAAAAGAATCTTTGATTCCGACCAACCAGTCTGCAAAAAGTCCTTCTCCTGGAAAAACAATTCCCAATTTGATTTCATTTTTCTTGGGTGCTTTAATTTCGCCATCGGTAAATATCGGCAAAGTAGAATTTCCTCTTTTAGGACGTTTTTCTTCTTCCAAGAAAGCATAGCCGACAGTATCAACAAATTTATTGATGATGTTTGCAGAAATTCTGGCAACAACATCGATATTGCTGGTTATAGTGAAATTTTTTATGTGTTCTCTGGTTGCGTCAGCAATAAAACACATCAAATTTACTCTCGTTTTATTTTTGTCTAATTCAGAAAGAATTAATGAAGCAATTTCTTTTTTCAAACCTAATGAATCTAAAACTTCATCTTTTTTGAGACGTTGAATGTGTTCGAGCCAACGAGCCAAGAGACGACTTGCAAAAATATACGCCAAATCTTGCATATCAAGATTGCCCGAACCTTTCGCTGCTTCTAACAAAGCTGCAATATCAATTCCTGCTTCGCTCAAAAATGTTTTCAATGCGTCATCGTCATTAACTCCAAAAAAGACTTTCAATTTCTCAATAATAGCATTTGCATTGTCATTTTCATCAATTGAAATGAAACTTTTTAACATATTAATTAGGTTAAGCGGAATAGTTTTTCTTCCTGAACCTTGCGAAACAACGGCTTGAGTGTTCGCAACTTGGTTGTACATCATTAAATCATAATAAACTTTCCACGCAATATCATCTCGAATGACCATTTGGTCGACAAAATTGCCAAAAGTATTATTATTTTTCTGCATCGCAGTGAGAGTAATGAACACTTGCATTGCGTTCATTCTTGCTTTCGCTAATTTTTCGTTGATACTTCCGCCGCGGTAGAATTGTTGTAATTCTTGTCGCAAACCATTTTTTAATTCTGCAATTTGTGAACGAATTTGTTCGCGTTTAATTATTGGGTTGCAAGTCGGCGTCAAGTAACGAATGATATAATCCATTCCGCTTTTGTTCAACTCTGTTGCTTCGCTCCATGCTTCTGCGGGATTATGAAAATGTTTCTGCACTCCTGCGTGTGTAGAGAAAGATTTTTGCATATCTTTCAACTTTTCGGAGTAATCAACTTTTACGTTAGTTTCTTTTCCTGTCTCGATAAAACCGTCGTAAACTGATTTTGACCATTTTAAGTCTCGGAGAAGGAATAAATTTTTAAACGATCCTTCGTTGTTCCACTTCTGAATCCATTGGTCTCCGACCGAGATTCCCATTTGGTCGGCAAAGTTTGCGGAGAATCGGGCTGTCCATTTTGCGTTGTGTGGTCCTAATTCGCCCACTTTTTCTGTTGCAGGATTGCCAGCAAGTTCAATATTAAACTTTGTAAAAACAACCAATAACGGAATTAAACGTTTAATATCGTTTTGCGGAACAAGAGTTGCGAGATTTCTCTCTCGTTCTTCGCGTTTTTCAGGACTTCCGCCGTGAGTATTTTTTATCCATTCGTACAAAAACTTCGGTAAATCGGCAACTTCAGGCTGTTTGTCGTCCATACAAAACAACAACGTACTAATTTCGTAATTCAAATTATATCTGTCGAAGAGAAACGCAACTTTTCCCCGCAAAAAAACTAACAATTTGTCATCGCTTGATTTTCCTTCGAAAGTAATTTCGGGAATTTGTTGACGGCTTCTTGCTCCTGGAAAGTCAAGAACATCGGAATATTGCATAAAAGTACGTTTTGGGTGATTCGCAGTTCTGGCGGGCAAAGGCAAAATTGCTTCAGCCGTGAGAGCCGAGATAATACTGCGATTCAACGTGGCAAGTTTTCCTGTGTCGCTGTACAAATCAACAGGCGGCTTGTTTGAAGATTTATATAATTCTCGCAAACGTTCAACATCAAGAATTGTGTCTGTCTGAGGAGTCAATGCGTTTAAATTACAACGTACTTCGGGCAAAAAGTTCAGTTGTTTGAGTCCTGTACTCAATTTTTTGAATAATTCGGTGAAAAATGGTTGTTTTCCCCAAAGAATTTCGAAAATTTCCCATCGGTCTTCGGAATCAAGATATGGTAAAATGTTCGAGACATCGTCCCAAAAATTAAGATTCGCCAGGTCTTTGATGATAAAATGGTCTCGGAATTTATTTTCCAAATACTCTTTTATATCATAAACCTCGTCGTCAGACATTCCTGGAAGCATCATTGCGTTTTTGCGTTTCGCAAGATTTTGAAAAACCTGTTGAATTGCTTGACGGTCAATTTTGTATTCGTAATAAGTTATGTCTGAAAGATAACCGTTGATGATGATTTTTGCCACATCTGCCTGACTAAACAGCCGTAAAACGAAGGGTTGTTGTCCCGCATTCCAATGTGTTTCGATGGTAAAACGCGAAACTAAACCCGTTGCTTCTTTTCCACCGCCGGGAGGATTTATTTCTGTAATAAAATCAATTTCTTTTCCCGTATCTGGAGAAATAACCATCAGAGAAAAGTCGTCAGGTGTTTTTGTAAGATTCGAGACAAGATAAGATTTTCCCACCTGACTTTGCCCAAAAATCGCAATTGACGGTCTCTTAGGAGCAGCTTTTTCATAACGATTCGCCATTCTGCGAAAACGTTTTAAATTTTGAATAGTGACATATTGCTTTTCCTCGTCTGCGTTTGTGCTAACCCATTGAATGCCGTCACCGATAACTTGTTTTACGGTGCCGCATTGTTGTATTAATTGAATTTCGTCTTGATTTGCCATAGGTGAAATATCGGTTTTTTAATAGTTTGCAAAAATATAAAAAGATTCTCAAAAATCAAATAAAAAAGTTATTTTCTCGAAAATTTTTTCTATTTTCACAAAAAATGTTTTTTTATTTACAAATTTTTTTCCGAAAATCGAATGCCAATGTTGCGGCAAATGCACCGAGTGAATTTGCTAACAAATCAGACACATCGCAACTTCGATGAACAAAAAATATTCCTTGTAAAATTTCTAAAATGCCTCCATAAAAAATTGAGATAAACAAAGATAAAATGTAAAATTTATGTGAAAGTTGATTTTTTTCCTGAGTCCATTTCAGAAAACTTTGCAAAAGCAAAAAAGTGAGTAAAAAATACATTCCAAAATGTACGATTTTGTCGAAGTACGGAATGTGAAAAAATTTGATTTTCGAAACAGATTTTCCTGACATCGCACTTCCCAGACTGACTAATATCACCCAAAGAAAAGGTTTCCAAAAACTAAGGACAAATAATTTTAACATTTTCTCAAGTTCACTTCAATGGCTTTGCGAATAATTTCTCCGTGGTCGAAAGCAAGTTCAGGCAAATTTGTAATGTTGAACCATTTTGCTTCGGCTGCGTCATCTCCGCCTTGGGCGGTTTTGGCTTTTTGCGAGTCAATAATTGCCGAAAAAGCAACTGTAACGCATCTTCCTCGTGGGTCGCGGTTAGGTTCACCGAATGTTCCGACCTCGACTAACGAAACTTCGGTTAAACCTGTTTCCTCTTGTAATTCTCTGCCTGCTGCGGTAATAAAATTTTCGTCCATCTCGACAAAACCGCCCGGCAACGCCCAACAACTCTCGAAGGGATAATGTTTGCGTTTAATTAACAGAATTTTCCATTCCTCTTCGATTTTCGAAAAAACAGCAATATCGGCTGTAACCATCATTCGAGGATATTCATAACAATACGGCATAAAAACTTGATTTTATTGTGAAATTTCCAAAATTTTCAGTTCAACTCTTCGATTTTTTGCCCGATTTTCGACAGATGTATTCGGAACAACAGGCTTTGTCTCGCCATAACCCTTCGCTACGGTTTGCAAAACAGGAATATTTTTTTCCACCAAATAATTCACAACCGACTGCGCGCGTTTTTCAGAAAGTTTCAAATTGTACGCATCATTTCCTACATCGTCAGTGTGTGCAGAAATTTCAACTTTTATCTGTGGATTATTCAACAACAATTTTACCAATTTGTCCAATTCTTCAAAAGAACTTTTGTTTAAATCGGCAGAATTTGTCTCAAAAGTAACATCGTTAAATGTCAATTTTGTGTCCTGTTTTAACGCAGTTAGTCGCACTTCTACGTTAGTTTCTGTTGTTTCAGATGAGGCTAAATCGATAGTTGTATTGTAAAAAGTGTAGCCCTTCGGAGAAATGGCAACCCCATACTTATCGCCTTCTCGCAGCGAAACAACGTATTTTCCCTTGTCATTTTTCACTGCTTTTGTAACAAATTTCTCGTTTCGCGTCAAATTTTTTACCACCACCTCCACTTCGACTTGCTCGTTAGAAGTTTCATCAGCAACATTAAACGTAAAATCTTTTTTCAAAACCGTTAACTCGACATCGCGTTCGAATTCGTCAAATTGCACGACTTTTGACAAGTCAAAAATCATAGAAACTTCTTTGTAATGTTCTTTTTCGAAAGAAATTTTATATTTCTGACCAATAGGCAACGTAATTTTATAACGTCCCTTCGCAAAATTATCGATTTTCCCTGAAAAAAGCACTTTCGAACTGTCGTTGATAATTGTAATTTTCGCTTTTAACGGTTCAAAAATTTCTGAATCGAAAACGTTTAACAATAAATTTACTTCAGGATACAAATTTATATCTTGTTGAATTTCATTGTATTGCGTTAAAGTATCGGTTTGATAAACGAAAAAACTGTGCGAATAATTTTCGTTATAAACATCAACTTTGAAAGATTTTCCTTGTGGCAGAAAGAATTGATATTTTCCATTAAACGCATAATTTTTCAATTCCGTAATAATTTGCGAAGAATACGGGTCAGTGATTTTGATTTTTGCAGGAATTGGTTTTTTCGAAAATAAATCGGTAATTTTTCCAGAAACCATCAAGCACGGATGAGGGCGAAACTCTTTTGGAATTTGCATTGTGTAAATTTTCCCGAAAGTTTTTTTCTTTTCCGAACGAATAACGGAGTAATAAATTTTATTTCCCCTTGCCGTTACAGAAGGCGAAAATTCATCGAAATTGCTGTTCAACGTATCAATTTTTTTCCCCTCAAACCACGTATTTCGAGCCACAAGTTTCGTATAATAAATATCGAAAGAACGTTGGTCATCATCTTTTCGAGCGGCTGCGTAAATTAAAGTTAAATTATCTGCACAAATTTTCGGCGTAATCTCACACTCAATTTTTACAGGCACAGGAATTTGAACAGGATTTTGCCAATTTCCTTCCATATTTCTCTGTGAAAACCACAATTCTCTGCATTCGTTGGGGAATTTTGTGATGGGCAATTTATCGCGGGAGAAATAAATTGTTCTGTCATCGGCAGAAATTGTTGGGGAATATTCGTTGTTGTTTGTAGAATTGACGGGCAAACCAATGTTTTTGGGTTCAGTCCATTTTTCGTTCACTTTTTCCGTGAAAAAAATATCATAACCTGACGAATCATTTGCAAAATTGGCGGAGAAATAAATTTTTGTTGCATCGTGATTAAAACAAAGTCCTTCGAGCATCGTAATATCGGAACATTTCTCGTTCACTGCGGCAACGGGCTGTGGCGTTTCCCAAGCGGTGTCATTTTTTTGTTTTGAGACAAAAATTTTAGGTAATCCTTCTCGATTCGAGATGAATGCCATTTCTTTTCCATCCCAAGAGATGGCGACAAATCTTTCGGAAGTAAGCGGTAAATTCACAGGTTCACCGAGTTTTTTTCCCCATTGTCCGAAGGAAAAAATCGAAATGAAAACGAAAAAATTTACCAAAAAAACCCTTAAAAATAAATGTTGTTTCATAATATTTTTTGGGGCAAAGATAATTATTTTCTCTCAAAATAAAAAAAAATTGTCATCTTTTAACAAAGATGACAATTTTTTTTTACTGCAATTCTTTCTCAATATGTTCAATATGTGCAGATTCGGAGTTTAATTTCACTAAATTCTTTTTCTTTCGCATTCGCATGTTGACAATTTCGACTGCCAAAGCAAAAAATACGGCGAAATAAATATAGCCTTTTGGAACGTGAAAATGTAAACCTTCCAAGACTAACATAAAACCAATTAAAATCAAAAACGAGAGTGCAAGAATCTCAAGAGTTGGGTGTCCTGCAATAAATCTCGCAATTTTTCCTGCAAAAAGCATCATTATTCCCATCGAGATAATCACCGCGATAATCATTATCAAGACCGTTTCTGTTAGTCCGACTGCGGTGAGAATTGAGTCAAAAGAAAAAACGATGTCAAGCAGAATAATTTGAGCAACAGTTTTTGCCAACGAATTGGTTACGGTTTTATTTTTTTCGTGTTCCATTTGTCCTTCGAGTTTGTGGTGTATCTCTGTAGTACTTTTTGCGAGGAGAAATAATCCTCCGATGGCAAGAATCAAATCTCTGCCGCTAATTCCGATTCCGAAAACGGTGAACAGTGGTTGGTTAAATCGAATAATCCATGAGATACAAAGTAAAAGCAAAACTCTCACGGCTAATGCCATCAAAAGTCCGATATTTCGGGCTTTTTGTTGTTTTTCCTTTGGCAGTCGATTCGCAACAATCGAGATAAAAATAATGTTATCAACGCCAAGCACAACTTCTAAGAAAGTTAAGGTCAATAGGGCAATCCATGTTTCGCCCAGTAAAAAAATTTCCATATGTTTAGTGGTTAAAATAAAAAAATTGTTAAAAATATCCTTCTCGTTTTCTGTCTTCCATTGCGGTTTCGCTGCGTTTGTCGTCATATCTACTTCCGCGTTCGGTGACTCTTGTGGCGGCAACTTCTCGAATAATATCCGAGACGGTTGCGGCTGTGGAAAATGTTAGTCCTGTGCAGGTTATGTCGCCGATAGTTCGGCATCGTATGTCCATAATTTCGGTTTTTTCGTTTGGTTTAAGTTTCATAAAAGGGGCGAATGCCAGAATTGTTCCTTCTCGGTTAAAAACTTCTCTTTTGTGAGTGAAATATAGTGAAGGGATTTCGATTTTTTCCATTTCGATATATTGCCAGATGTCAAATTCTGTCCAATTACTCAAAGGGAAGATGCGAAAATGTTCGCCGATTTTTTTTCTGCCGTTAAATAAATTCCATAATTCTGGTCGTTGGTTTTTTGGTTCCCACTGTCCGAATTCGTCTCGGTGCGAGAAGAATCGTTCTTTTGCTCGTGCTTTTTCCTCGTCTCGTCTGCCTCCGCCCATCGCTGCGTCAATTTTTAATTCCGATATTGCGTCTAAGAGAGTGACGGTTTGCAACACATTTCTACTTGCGTAATAGCCCGTTTCTTCAACAGCTTTTCCTTGATTTATAGAATCTTGAACATAACGAATCAGAATTTCTACGCCTGTTTTTTTTGCTAAGTTATCTCGAAATTCGAGAGTTTCCTGAAAATTATGTCCCGTGTCGATGTGTAAAAGTGGAAACGGCACTTGTGCAGGAAAAAACGCTTTTTGAGCGAGATAAAACATCACTATCGAATCTTTTCCACCCGAGAACAACATTGCTGGTCGTTGAAATTGTGCGACAACTTCTCGGATAACAAACATTGCTTCGGCTTCGAGTTCACGTAAATGTCTCATTTTTTTGTTTTCTAAAAAATTTGCCCCAAAAATAAATATTTTTTTGAGAAATACAAAAAAAATAATTACTTTTGCCGCTGAATTTTTACATTAATTTTTTTAACGAATGAATATTTCATTATTGAATGTTTTATTAATGGCACCGCAAGGCAATGAAAATCCGTTAGTTACGTTTTTGCCGTTGGTTTTAATTGTGGTGGTGTTTTACTTTTTTATGATTCGTCCGCAGATGAAAAAACAAAAAGAACTTCGCAAATTCCGCGAGGATTTAAAAGTGGGCGACAAGGTGATAACTATTGGAGGAATTTATGGGAAGATTGTCGAAATTCCTGATAACGCAACCGTCATTTTGGAAGTTGAAGGGAAGATGCGTTTAAAAATAGATAAAAATGCACTTATCAAAGACAACACTGACTTAATGGCACGAAAATAAGTCGTTTCGAAACGCAGATTTAGAGAATCTGTGTTTCGAATTTTTTCGAAAAAAGTTTAAAATATGGAAAAAAAGACTCCGTTTTGGTGGGAAACCTATCGCAAAAAGTTAAAATTCGACCAAAGAATTATTATTTTTTCATTTTTTCTGTTTATCTCGACAATTTTTTGGTTTCTCTCAGCCTTGGGAAAGGAATATTCGGTGATTTTAAATTTCCCCGTTACTTTTCAAAATTTTCCTGCCAACAAAGATATTGTCAATACGTTGCCCTCGCAATTTTCTATAAAAATTAACGCACTTGGGTTTACAATTATGAAATATAAATATTCGCGCAAAAGAGTGAATGTTGATATTTCTTGGCTGTTGCAAAATCGTTATAAACAAATTTCTTCGGGCAGATATTATTATTTGCCGTCTTATGTCTTGCAGCCCAAAATTTCGGAACAATTAACGGACTTGAAAATCCTTGATATTCAACCAGATACGTTAATTTTTCGTTTCGGAGAAATCGTTTACAAAAAAGTGCCTGTGAAATTAAATGATAGCATTACTTTTGCGCCGCAATATACTTTACTCAATAATAAAACATTGACACCTAACGAAGTGACTTTTTCGGGTGCAAAAACGTTGTTAGATTCGTTGAAATATGCAGAAACAGAAACATTGGTTTTAGAAAATCTTGAACGAACTGTTAGTCGGGAGTTGCGTCTTTTGCCGATTCCGAATGTAAAAATTGAACCCGATAGAGTAAAAGTTACGATTCCTGTCGAAAGATATACCGAAGGCAGAGTTGAAGTGCCTGTCGAAGTGTTAAACGAAGATAATTTGCCTGAAAATACGATTTTAAAAACCTCGCCGCCGAGAATTACAATTACTTATCGCGTTGGGTTGAGTCATTTTAACAAAATTGTGCCGAATCAATTTCGCGCTGTTGTTGATTTTGATACGATTCAGAAGAATAACCGTTTGCGAATCAAAATTGTGCGTTCACCAGACGCTGTAATTTATATGACTCTCTCGCAATATTCTGTCGATTATGTTTTGGAGAAATCGAAAAAGTGAATTACCCCTTTGCTGTTGACAAAGGGGTTTCTTGCGTTGTGCCAAGAATTTTTCTTGGTTCTTTAACGGTGGACAATTTTTCTAATTCAGTCATAAGAAAAAATATTTCCACAAAGATAAAAAATTTGTCAAAAATAATTTTACATTTTTATTCTCGCAATTTCTTTTCCTTTTTTCGAAAAAAGCACAAAATCGTTATTTTCCCATTTTGTTTTTCCCTTTGTAATTTCTAAAATATCGGAGGGGAAAAGTCTTTCATAGTTAAAACCGCTTAGAATATCAATGAGTTGTCGTTTAATTTCGTTGTTGTTTTTATCTCGAATAATTGCGAAGGTCTGAATTTCATAACGCAGACAGTCGCAAAAAATCTCGCCTGAAAATTGTTTATTGCGTGAAAACTTTGGGCTGATGGCAGTCCATTGAAAAATTAAATTTTTTTCAACACATTTCTGATACGAGATTTCCAATGGTTTTTTGTCCCACCCAAAATGTTCTGCCAAGAGAAGCATTCCTGCGTGAATCTCGTCAAGAATCATTTTTTGCTGCTCGAAATCATTGAGAGAGAAATATTTGTCGAAATCAAATTTTCGATGAACAACACAAACATCAATTTTATCTTCAACTTCATTGACATGATAATATTCACCTTTTCGTCCCAATTCTCTCAATTCTAACGGAGTTAAGTCTGTTCTAAATCGTTCAGGCGGCAATTCATTTTTTTCTTTCAGAAATTTATGCAGTTTAACAACCGCTTTTCCAAAATGTTCGGTGTAATATTGTCGTCCTTTGTAAAAAAAATACATCGCAGCGGTGCGGCAGGCAGTTACGTTAAATGAGGCAAAATCAATTTGCCATTCTCCGTGTTTTTGTCCTGCAAACGAATCAAGTTCAACTAAATATTTTCCCATAATAAAAAATTTAAGATTCTTGATTAGAATTGTTATTGTTTAACACTTCAGGGTCAGGATTTGGTCGTTGATTACCTTCAGGTTTTTCGTTATTTTCCAACACATATTGAGTAACTAATTGTTTCTCAATTTCGAGTGCTTTTTCTCGATTTTCGATATTGGTTTGCAAAATTTCAGCTGCGTACATTTCTTTTCCAGCTTTTTTATTCAGTTGATTCACTTGAGAATTGGCTCGCGGCGAAGTGCCATCTTTGTTCAACTTTTGTCCACTAAGACCAAATTTATAAATCACCCACTCTACAAAATCGAAAATTTTATAAATATGTTGCGGTTTTTGACTGCGTTTGTCATTTCCGTGAACGTCTTTTCCGTCATCTTCCATTTGATAGTGTTTAATTTTAGTTAATTTTACCGCAAAATTACAAATTTATTTATTAAAATGCAAATTTGTTTTCTAAAAAATAAAAAAATTTCATTTTTGCAATTCTTTTTGTTTCAAAACTTTTTTCGAAATAAAAATACTCACTTCATACAAAATTATCAAAGGAATTGAAACAATTAATTGACTAAAAACATCGGGCGGCGTAATAATTGCCGCAACAATTAATATCAAAACAATAGAATGACGGCGATATTTTCGCAAAAATGTCGGTGTGAGAAGTCCAATTTTCGAAAAAAAGTACACAAAAATGGGCAATTCGAAAGTTAAACCGCAGGCAAAAATGGTCGTTATCAAAGTTGAAATATATGAAGTTAAATTGATTTGATTCTCTACTTGCTCGCTGACTTGATAATTTGCAAAAAAATGTATAGAAATCGGCAAAATAATGAAGTAACCAAACAAAATTCCGAGATTAAACAGCATGGAAGTGAAAAAAACTATTCCTTTTGCGTAATTTTTTTCATTTTCGTACAACGCAGGTTTTACAAATTTCCACATTTCCCAAAAAATATACGGCACAGACAAAATTATTCCAGCAAGAATTGAAATCGATAAGTGCGTAGAAAATTGCCCCGACATATCAATATTAATTATTTTCGTAGGTTTTTGATTAATACATAAATCATTGATATTCAACAATTTACTCAATTCACAGAACCAATGATTCGTAAAAAATTCAGAATTTTTTGGTGCAAACAAAATATAATCGAAAATAATATTTTTTCCAATAAAAGCAATTATCGAAAAAATAATTATCGCTGCGAGACATCGAATCAAATGCCATCGCAGCACTTCGAGATGTCCCAAGAATGACATTTCCTGTTCTTCTGTTTTTCGTTTTCGAAATTTAAAAAAAGACATACGAAATTTTTTGTGAAAATTTAAACGAAAAAAAGAGTTTTCTCCAATTTTTTGAAAAAAACTCTTAAAAACAATAGTTCGATTTTATTTTTCTGGAGTGTCGTAAGCCCATTTTAAATATACGGCGCCCCATGTGAATCCTCCGCCGAAGGCAGTGAGAATAATGTTATCTCCTTTTTTCATTTTGTCTTCCCATTCCCACAAGCACAACGGAATTGTTGCGTCAGTGGTATTTCCGAGACGAAAAACGTTTAACATTACTTTCGATTCGGGAATTTCTGCACGGTTAGCGGTTGCGTCAATGATGCGTTTATTTGCTTGATGCGGCACTAACCACGCAATGTCTTGTCCTTTGAGATTGTTGCGTTTCATTACTTCGAGAGTTATGTCTGCCATTCTTGTTACGGCAAATTTGAAAACGCTTTGTCCTTCTTGATAGACGAAATGTTCCTTTGCGTTAACGGTTTCGTGGGAAGAAGGTTTTAACGAACCTCCTGCTTTCATATGGAGAAATGCTCTACCTGAACCGTCGGTTCGAAGCGATGAATCAATAATTCCATTTCCTGATTCGTCAGGTTCAAGTAAAACCGCTGCTGCTCCGTCTCCGAAGAGAACACAGGTCTGTCTGTCGGTGTAATCTAAGATTGATGACATTTTATCTGCACCAACAACGACAACTTTTTTATGTCTTCCTGTTTCGATGAATTGTGAGGCGGTAATTAAGGAAAAAATAAACCCTGAACAAGCAGCATTGATATCGTAGGCATACGCATTTTTTGCTCCGATTTTATCACAAATGATATTCGAAGTTGCGGGAAACGACATATCGGGAGTAACGGTGCAACAAATCAAAAGTTCGATTTCCTCTGCCGAGATTCCGCGTTTTTTCAAAAGTCCTTCAACGGCTTTTGCTCCCATATCGGAAGTTGCTTTTCCCTGTTCTTTGAGGATTCTACGTTCTTTGATTCCTGTGCGAGTGGTTATCCATTCGTCAGTTGTGTCAAGCATTTTCTCGAGTTCTTGATTTGTGAGAACATAATCAGGAACCCAACCGTTGACAGCAGTAATAGCGGCACGTATTTTTGTCATTACTTAAAAATTTCGTTAAAGGTTTCGGGTAAATGAGCATTGACCATATCGCAAGTATGTTGAATTGTATTTTTTATCGCCAACGGTGAGGAAACACCGTGACCAATAAAAACTGTCGTATTGATGCCCAAAATAGGTGTTCCACCGTAAACTTCGTAATTAAACTGGTCAAAGAAATTGTTTTGAATTCCACATTTTCCCGAAATAGAAAATATTGATTCCGTAAGTTTTATTATAATATTACCGACAAAACCATCGCAAACAATAACATCTGCCTCAGGATTATCAAATAAATCATATCCCTCAAAATTACCGATGAAGGAAAAATCTTGCGAATTCTTCATCAAATCATAAGTTGCCTTCGCAACAATATTCCCCTTCTCAGGTTCAGAACCAATATTCAACAGAGCAACCTTCGGATCCAAAATTTGTAACATCTTTTGAGCAAAAACCTTCCCCAAAATCCCATATTGATACAAAACCTCAGGCTTTGCATCAGGATTTAAACCAACATCTAACAGCACAAACGGCTTCGGATAGTTAAAACGAGGTAAAACTACAGGAATCGAAGGACGTAAAATTCCAGGAATCGGTTTTACCGTAAACATTGCTCCAGCTAACATTGCGCCAGTGTTTCCTGCACTTGTAAAACCATCAATCTCGCCTGTTTTTAAAAGAGAAAAACCTCTTGCGATGCTTGAATTGGGTTTCTTGGTAAATGCTTTTGAGGGTTGTTCTCCCATCTCGATGACCTCGGTAGTATGAACAAAACGATACTTCGAATAATCGATTCCTTCTGACACAAAAATCTCCTTCACTGCATTTTCATCGCCGATAAGGGTTAAATGTACATCTGCGGGTAATTCATGAGAAACTAACGAAACACCCAACACGACTGCGCGAGGTGCAAAATCGCCCCCCATCATATCTATTCCAATGTTCATAACTTCCTCCTATGGACTAAATTAATTGACTGAATTTCTTTTCATTTTGAAACCAATACACTAAGATTCGGTTTCTTTCACGATAGCCAATTTGCCTCGATAATAACCACACTCCGAGCAAACATGATGATATTCCATTGCGGCACCGCATTTAGGACAAGACACAAGAGTCGGAGCAACTGCTTTATAATGCGTTCTGCGTTTATCACGACGAGTCTTTGAGTGTCGATGTTTAGGATTTGCCATTGTCGTATGTTTTAAAAAATGATTTTAATTGTATAAACTTTTTAACTTTTCCCAACGAGGATCAATGTCAGATTCAGATTCTGTTGAATGCGTTGAATACTCTTTGATTTTGCGAAGCATCTCTCTGTTGCAAGAACGCTTCCCATTCCCCGCACGCGGATGAAGACGCCGATAAGGAATACTTAGATGAATATACTCGTAAATATGCTGAGACAAATCTATCTCGTCCTCAGAATACGAAAGTGTCAAAGTGTCATCAACATCGGTAATGTCAGAATTCTCCTCACCAAATTTCACGTACAAATTCACCTTATTTTTGATTTTTAAATCAAAAATATCCGAACATCGGTCGCATTGAACATTCACAAAACCATTTAATTTAAACTTAAATGATAAAAGTTGAGGGCTTTTTTGCAAAATCACGTTTATTTTTATATTCCCCTGCTTGACCTCCGAATGTTCATATTGTGAAAAAAAATTGTCGCTAACTTCAAAATTGAAAGTGTGTATTCCATCAGGTAAATTTCTAAAACAAATGGAATAAACGGAATTCGAATTTGTCATTGGTCGTTGTTATAAAAAAGTGTGCAAAATTAGAAATTCTATTTTAAAAAAGAAAATTTTATCTCAATAATTTCGAGATTTTTTTCATTTTTTTCATTTTTTCACAAAAATTCACTATTTTTTTTAAAATTAAACTACTTCAGTCGAGAAATTTGCCATGCTTTGAAAACAAAAGTCGGTTTATGCGAGATAATTACGTTGTCACCATCGGGACAAATCACAAAAAACATTTCTTAAACGTATATTCCTCAACACTCTCGCTCGTCTTGTAATTTTTTTGCAAATTTACAATTTTTTCCGAAAAACAAAAATCTTCTCAATACATTACTCCCG
>DYQK01000034.1:21690-28719 GCA_020719385.1 Rikenella microfusus
TGCAAATTTACAATTTTTTCCGAAAAACAAAAATCTTCTCAATACATTACTCCCGAACTAAAACCCTGAACAATCCCGTGCAACGGATTTACACAGAAAACAGGAATTTTTTCTTTGTTTTCAATAATTTTTTTCTCATCAGAACTCAAAACGTACCCATGCAAACTCACACTTTCCCGCGGCAACAGAAAAATCATATCAGAACCCGTTTCCCGCGCACAACGAACAGGAACTTCTTCGAAATGTTTGCAGTCAATATCGACAATTTTGAACGGAATCTCATTTTGCCGCATAAAAGACTGAACAAAATTTAGATTATTCGTTGTTTTCTCAACTATCGCATCAATACTCAAATGCAAAGGTTTACAAAGTTGATATTCAACATTGAAAAACTTCGAGATAAATTTAACTAAATTTAACATTAATTTTAATTCTCGTCTGTCATCAATAGGGAAAACTATTTTTTTCAATTCATCAACAGGCGCCGCCTGCACCACAAGAAATGGAATATTTGAACCTGCAATAATGTTAAAATCGCTCGAAATCGAATTTTCCATCGGCAAAATAATAAATTTTGCTTTTATATCAGACGCAATATCAAGAACCATCTGATTCAAATTGCCCTCCTTGTCCTTGACCTTTGCATGAAGTGAAAAATCAGATTCTTTCAATTTCTTCTGCAACAAAGACGTAATTTTTTGCGTTGCGATAATGTGGTCTTTGCCTTTTTTGGCAAAATGCAACAATGTTATCTCGCCTTTCATTTTTTTTGCGATACGAAGCGAATAATCGATGGCAAAATCGCTGTGTGCGTTAAAATCGTGGAGAACCAATATTTGAGAATGTTCTTGAATACTTTGAATCTCGGTCTCAACTTTTATGTTAGTCGCCGCGTCAAGAACAGGTTTGTCAGACACTTCAACAACATCTTGCTTGGGTTCAGAAGTGAAAATTCGAGAATTCCTCGTTTCAATTTCAGAGATATTTAACAATTTTTCGAGCAAATCGGTTTCTAAATCGGGATGTTCTTCCAAACCAAGTTCCAACCAAACTTCCATCTTCCCTTCTAATTTTGTATCAAAAGGATTTTTTTCGAAATTTTCGAAAACAAACTCAGCACTTTCTTTTTTGGGCAATAATTTCATTTTGATAAAACTAATAAATATCGAAAGTGCAAGTCTGTCATTTTGAAAAGATTCCTTTTCCTTCCACTGCAAAGTTTTTTTTAAACTTTCAACAGCACGACAACTCAATTCTGTTTTAGTCATAAAAAATTTTTTTGAGAAATGTTTTGCCGCAAAGATAAAAAATATTTTTTAATTTAAAATTTTTTCTGAAATATTTCTTATTTTTTCGAAAATTTTTTAAACGAAATTTTATGGAAAAGAAAAAAAAACTGAAAAATTATTTTTCAAACTATTCACTTTAACAAAAAAAATCCGTCAGAAATTCTAAAAAAACTGACAGATTTTGTATTGAAAAATAAATTTTTTCAATATTTCTCGTATTCACTGTCGTTTACATTTTGATTCATCTCCAAATTGATGCCTTTGCCTCGATTATTCTCACTTTGTATTGAGTGAGCAATGTTTTCTTTGTGATGAATCACCGATTTCCGCTTTTTATTTTGATTTTGTTGCAACAGAAAATTGTCAATTTTAAAAAACGAAACCAAATCCTTGAGTTGTTGTGCCTGACTGGACAATTCCTCCGAACCTGTTGCCATTTCCTCCGCTGCCGCTGCATTTTGCTGTGTAACTTGATTTAATTGTTGAACCGCAGTATTAATTTGCACCGCACCAGAATTTTGTTCAACACTCGAAGCAGAAATTTCCTGAACTAACTGGGCTGTTCGTTGAATATTCGGGACAATATCGGCTAATAACCTTCCCGACTCATCAGCAATGAGAACGCTATTTTGCGATATTTCACCAATCTCCTTCGCTGCCACTTGGCTGTGTTCCGCTAACTTTCGCACCTCTGAGGCAACAACGGCAAAACCTTTTCCGTGTTCACCCGCGCGAGCCGCCTCAATAGCCGCATTGATGGCAAGTAAATCAGTTTTATGGGCAATTTCTGAAATGATTGAAATTTTTTCCGCAATAATTTTCATTGAGTCAATAGTTTTTAACACCGATTTATTCCCGCGAATTATCTCACTCGCCGCAGAGGTAGAAATCCGCTCCGTCTCTTTTGCATTTTCTGTGTTTTGCTGAATATTCGCAGTCATTTCCTCAATAGAGGACGAAACCTCCTCCGTTGCTGACGCCTGCTCATTCGCTCCTTGCGACATACTCTGCGAAGTATTATTCATTTCTAAACTCGCTGACGCAATATTATTCGCAGAATCAAGAACCGCACTCAACACTTCTTTCAACCGATGAACCATTTTTTTGATATTTTGCAACAATATTCCAATTTCATCGCCCGTGTTGACAACAATCTCGACAGATAAATCGCCTTCCGACAAACGAGAAACTACAAAATTCGCTTCTTTGAGATTTTTATTAATATTCTGAACAATGTAAAACGAAAACAAAACAGAAATTAAAATTCCGACAAAAATGATGATTATAGAATAATTTCGCGTTTCAGAATATAAATCGTTGCCTTTTTCATATTCAACTTTTGCGACATTCAACTGTAAATCAATTAAATCTGAAACAGCATTCGTTATTGGGTCAATTTTTGCGTACAATTCCTTTTCGACATATTTTTGTAACTTCAAACTGTCTTGATTCTGTACAATATGAGCCAAATTTTCAATAGATTCGTTAGCATTATCCATCAATTTCTGAATTTGCAAAGACATTTTTAACTCCTCTTGCGTGAGACTCGTGGACAAATAACTATTCCATTGTTTTTCTATCTCGCGGCGGGCTTTTTCAATACGCATCTTCCCCGTCAACCAATCAATATTGCGTAACCGCATTTTATGTGCCGCATCAACAATGTTCACTGCGTACATATCGGAAACTATTTTGAGTTGTTTTAGAGGGACAACTCTGTCATTATAAACCGTTTCAACCGTTTTATTGACAATTCCCAAGTTATTTACTCCAAAAAAACCAACAACAACCATTAAAATTGAAGTTAAAAGAATGAGAAATAACAATTTTGTCGAAATTTTTATATTTTTCATTTTACAAAAAAAAGTTTAATTCTAATTAATAAACGCAAATATAAAAAAAATATTTTAAAAATAAAATTTTTTGAGATATTTCGAAAAAAAATTGTAATTTTGCAGCCCAAAAATTTTAAATTTATGTACAAAGGTTCAGACAAAGGTTTATTGTTACCGCCAAATTACAAACCTCTTTTAGACGTTAAACAAACTGAAAAGGCAATTAAATTGGTGAAAGATTATTTTCAGTCAAATTTGTCTTCAGAATTGCGTTTGCGTCGTGTTACCGCACCTCTTTTAGTTCAACACGGAACGGGAGTTAATGACGATTTAAACGGCATTGAGCGTCCTGTAAGTTTTCCGATTAAAGCGTTAAACGGTGTTGTCGGTGAAGTGGTTCAATCTCTTGCGAAATGGAAAAGAATTGCCCTCGCAGATTACGGAATTGAACACGGATTCGGAATTTACACCGATATGAACGCAATTCGCCCTGACGAAGACCTCGATAATTTGCATTCTCTTTATGTTGACCAATGGGATTGGGAAAAACATATCTCAAAAGAAGAACGAACCGTTGAGTTTTTAAAATCGGTAGTGCGAAAAATTTATGCCGCAATGAAACGCACTGAATATTTGATTTATGAATCATATTCTAACATCGTTCCTGTTTTGCCCGAAGAGATAACATTTGTTCACAGCGAGGATTTGCTAAAAGAATTCCCAAATCTCTCTCCCGCAGAACGAGAAGACGAAATTGTTAAACGACACAAAGCCGTCTTCGTAATAGGAATCGGAGCAACATTAGCCGATGGAAAAGAACACGACGGAAGAGCCGCAGATTATGACGACTGGACAACACCAACAGGAAACGGAAAAAAAGGTTTAAACGGAGACATCTTAGTATGGAACGAAGTATTAGACCGTTCTTTTGAACTCTCTTCAATGGGAATTCGCGTAGATAAAACCGCATTACTCGAACAATTAAAAATTCGAAATTGCGAAGAACGAAAAAATTTAATGTTTCATCAACGGTTGTTAAACGATGAATTGCCGTTATCTATCGGTGGAGGAATTGGTCAATCTCGGTTGTGTATGTTTTTGCTTCGAAAAGCACATATCGGCGAGATTCAGACAAGCATTTGGCCCCTCGAAATGATAAAAACTTGCAAAGAAAATAACATTTTCTTGTTGTAAAAAAATTATTTTCTCTCAATATTTTTTGAGAAAAAATTTTTTTTAATAAATTTTATTTTTGCAGCGAAAATTATATTTTATGAAAAATTTTGATATTTTGCAAAAAAAAGTTATTGAGATAACAATGCTTGATAATTTTACTGAAGCCCTAAATTTAATTGTTGACAATTATGTCAAGGTGAAATTTTCATATTTGACTTCAGAAAATATCCGTTTTGAGACAAAATGGAAAATGAATTTTTATGAGTTTGAGAAAAATTGGCAAAATATTCCGAATTCTACTTCCTATGAAGTGGAAAAAGAATATTATGAATGGGAAGGAATCGTTACAGAGATGGAACATTTTAAAAAATTTTGTTAATTTTTTCAGAAAAAACCAACAGATTTTTTTGTTTTCTGAGAAATAATGTTTACATTAGCACCGCAAAAAAGAGAGATAAATTTTCTCTTTTTTTTGAAAAATCATTTCGTTATTTTGTGAAATACTAAAATGAATTTTTTAACTAAAAATATATGGAATTTTTTGAAAATTTATTGTCTAACGTTGAAATGCCGTTATTTTCTGCATTTCTTTTGGGAATAATGACGGCAATTAGTCCTTGCCCCTTAGCGACAAACATTACAGCCATCGGTTTTATCAGTCAAAATATCGAAAATCGAAAAAAAGTTTTTTACAGCGGTTTAATTTATACCGCGGGAAGGGCAATTACTTATGTTTTAATTGGTTTGCTGTTTTACTTCGGGGCAAGTAAATTTTATGTGCAAGGTTTTGTGCAACAATGGGGCGAAAAATTGCTGGGACCAATGTTGATAATTATCGGCATTTTTATGCTTGATTTTATTAAATTAAATTTCACTTTTTTTAACAAATTTTCAGAAAAATTTGAAGAGAAAAGTAAGAAAAGTTATCTCGGCGTGCTGTTGTTGGGGATAATTTTTGCGTTAGCATTTTGTCCGTACAGCGGCGTTTTGTATTTTGGAATGTTGATTCCGATGACCGTCAGCAGTGCGTCAGGTTTGTATCTTCCGTTGATTTTTGCGGTGGCAACAGGAATTCCTGTGATAATTTTTGCATGGATTATTGCGTTTGCTGTCGGCAATTTGGGCAAAATGTATGACAAAATTAAGACTTTCGAAAAATATTTTCGCAGAGTGGTTGCCGTTTTGTTTATTGTTGTTGGAATTTATTATTCGTTAATTTATCTTAAAATTCTTTAAAAAAATGAATCGCAGATATTTGATTTTAATTTTGAGTTTAATGATTTGGTTTTTGATATATTTCAATTTAGAAAATATCGTTAACTTTTTGATTTACAACGTTTTATCAATGCCAAAAGGCACGCATTTAACCGAGACAATTTGGTTTTTCATTTTCGAAGTGCCTAAAGTGTTGATGCTTTTGTCGTTGATAATTTTTTGCGTCAGTGTGGTTCGCAGTTATCTGCCGCCCGAAAAAACACGAAAATATTTGGAAGGAAAACCTTTGTTTTTGGGCAATGTTATCGCTTCGCTTATTGGAATAGTTACTCCTTTCTGCAGTTGTTCGGCAATACCGTTGTTTTTAGGTTTTGTCGAAGTCGGAGTGCCTTTGGGGGTAACATTTTCGTTTTTAGTCGCCGCCCCAATGATAAACGAAGTCGCCGTAATTTTACTTTTTGGAATGTTCGGATGGAAAGTCGCCGTCATTTACATTTTGACAGGTTTAGTTATCGCCATCGTTTCGGGCTACATTTTGGGGAAATTGAAACTTGAACGTTGGGTCGAAAGTTGGGTTTATCAAATCAAAAGCGAGGCAGAAACCAATGTCGAGGGGAAAATGCTTTTTTCAGACAGATTAAAATATGCTTTCGATTTTTTGAAAGATATGATTAGTCGAATCTGGATTTATATAATTGTCGGAATCGGAATCGGAGCAGCAGCACACGGTTATGTTCCTGATAATTATTTGTCGGAAGTATTGGGCAAGGAAAATTGGTATGCAGTTCCGTTGGCGGTGATTTTCGGCGTTCCGTTATACTCGAATGCGGCAGGAATCATTCCAATAGTTAGCGTTTTGATAGAAAAAGGCGTTCCGCTGGGAACAGCACTTGCGTTTATGATGGCGGTAATCGGACTTTCGTTGCCCGAAATGATAATTTTGAAAAAAGTTTTAAAATGGAAATTAATCGGCGTTTTTGCAGGTGTTGTTGCTTTTGGAATATTAGTCGTTGGTTATTTGTTTAATTATGTGGTTTTTTAAACACAATTTTTTTTCAAAAAATATCTCTTCAACGTTCAAAAAAAGAAGAAGAGATATTTTTATTTGTTTTTCTTTGGTTCAACAATAGCAACAGAATTATCAATATTTTGAAAATCAGTTTCATCTCTTAATTGTTTTTGCCAAGAAACAGAATTAGTAATATTTTTAAAAACGTTTTTTTGCTGTGCTTTGGTGAATGATAACAAAAGCATTTGTTTATTGTAATTTCCTTTTTTTTCAGGTTCGGAATACAACAAAAACACTTTCACTCTTACATTATCCAAATATTGATATTGCAAGGGAAGGTGAATAAGATTTTGCTGAATATATGTATCAAATTCTATTGCCTGCATAAAATTTTTCGTTTAAAGTTCTCCGCAAAAGTACGAAAAATTTTTCAAATAACAAACAAATTTATAAATTTTAATTAATTAATTTTTCTCTTGATTATCAACGAGATAAAAAATATTTT
>DYQK01000132.1 GCA_020719385.1 Rikenella microfusus
AACTTACGAAAAATGAAGCCTTGAGCCGAATTAAACACATTTTTTCGAAACTCAAAGAAGAATATTCCTCGCAAATTTCGAATGTCATTGAACTTTGGAACGAAAATGTCTTAGATTTCTCTTTCGATGTGCAAGGTGCAAAAATGAACGGCAAACTAACCGTCGATGACTATAAAGTGACTATCGTTAGTCGTTTGCCTTGGTATGCTTTTATGTTTAAAAAACGAATCATAAATACTATTCGCACCGAAGCCGAAAAATTACTTCGAAAAAATCCGTAATTAATCCTTTTTGCGAATTTTTTCCACTCTGAAAATTGTACACTCAAAACCATCATTATCGCCAAATGTTACAGGACGCTGTTCATACGGATTTTGCGATGGTTTGATGACTTTTTTCTCGAATTGACCCGAAATAATCACTTGTAAAGTGTTAAATTTTTCACAAATCGGAAGCAAAGAATCAGAAATCGCAAGAACAACGGTTTGCTCACCTGTTTCTAAAACAAAATAATCACTGCCTTGTGCGCAATAACTTTCAATACTTTTCGACCAAGGTTTTTTTATCAAAGTGCCTTCTAACGTTATCATTTGAGAGTTTTTTTGAGGTTGACAAAACGCAATATTCACTAAGAATATCGCAGCGAAAATAAGAAAAATTTTTTTCATAAACAAAAATGTTGTTGATAATCTTGTAAAGTGTTGATATTACATAAAATAAGCGGATTTTTTACTTCAATATTTTTTCGTTCAAAATTTTTTAACCATTCACGCAAAGAAATCGCTGAATCTTTTGTTTCTGCCATTTTTTTCACTACATTCCTGTGAATCAAAATCGGATGACCACCTTTTTGTTGAAAAGTCGGAACAGTAAAACCATTTTCTACTACATTTTCGGCAAGCAACGAAAGTGTTTTCTCATCAACAAACGGATTATCAACAGGTTGCAAAAACGTATTTTCGAAATAATTTTGCGAGAAAGATTCTAAACCAATTTTCAAACTATAAAATTTTTCTTTTTCGGGAAATAAATTTTTTACTAAAAACGCATTTTGCGGCAGAGAAATATTTTTTTGAAAAAATAAATGATAATTTTTTTCATTTAAAACAACCGCAATTCTTTGAATATCAAAGAGTTGATAAGTTTCTAATATTTTTTCTAAAAAAGTTTTTTCTTTTTCGAAAAGTAAAAATGCTTTTGGAAAATTCATTCTTTGCGAATTTCCTGCTGCCAAAATTATTGCGTTCACTTTTTTCAAAATTTTAAAATACAAAAATAAAATTTTTTTTTGATATTTCGAAAAAAATTGTAAATTTGCAGCGAAAAATTTTAATTTTATGGAAATTTTATATCAAAGTGCGTTTAAAACAACGACTTACGAAGCCGAACTTTCGTTAATTACGAACATTTGGACCGACAAACCAATGGAAACGTGGGATTTTCAAAATGAAATTTTAGTGTGGGCAGATTTAGTTGAGAAATATAAACCCAAAAACTTGATTGCTGACACAAAAAAATTTAATTTTATAGTCAGTGTAGAATTGCAAACTTGGACAAATCACGTTATTTTTCCGCGTTTGATAAATTCTGGTGTGTTGAAATTTGCCGTTATTGAAACCGATGATGTTGTCAATCAAATGTCTCTTGAGCAAACAATGGAGGAGGAGACAACGGGGCAATTTCGTTACCTGTTTTTCAAAACGATGGAAGAGGCAAGAAATTGGGTGAAAAAATCATAATTTTACCCCAAGAACTAAAACGTCATCAATTTGTGGGCGTTGTGCTTTCCATTCTTCGAAAGTTTTGTCAAGAATTTCGTTTTGTTCAACAAAAGGTTGTTGAGAAATATTTGCAAGAAGTTGTTTAAAATTTTTTGCGAGGAATTTTCTGCCTTTTTCGCCGCCGAATTGGTCTTCGTATCCGTCAGAGCAGGTGTAAAATTTGTCGTTGCGAAGGATTTTAATTTCTTGATTTGTGAACGATTCTTTCTCGTTAATGTAAATTCCAATGGGCATTTTGTCAGGTTTAAACTCGTACAAAATCACATTTTCGTACAAATTTTCCTCGAAATTTAATTCTGTTTCTGTTTGTAAAACTTTTTCAGCGTTATTTTCTCGAATCAAAAAAAGCGGATTATTTGCTCCTGCATATTGCAAAAACATTTTCGCAGAATCAAGAATACAAAGCACAATGTCCATTCCGTCTTTCGATTCGCCTGTTTTTCCTGTTTGGTGAAGGGCGGTTTTCACTTTGTTTCGCAATTCATTCAAAATTTTCGCAGCGTTAAAAGAATTTTTTTCGATTTTCTCAATTTCCGAATATTTGTTGACAATTTCGTTGAGAAAGGCAACACCTAACATTGACATGAATGCCCCTGGAACGCCGTGTCCTGTGCAGTCTGCAACAGCAAAAATAATTTTGTTGTTGATTTTTCGTATCCAGTAAAAATCTCCGCTGACAATATTCCGCGGTTTGTTCAAAATAAAATGTTCATTGAACAAAAACTCAAGAACTTCGTTTTGCGGCAAAAGTGCTGTCTGAATTCTGCGGGCATAATGAATGCTGTCGGTGATTTCTTGCTGCTGTTTGATGGTCATTTCGTGTTGTTTGCGAATTTTTTCGTTTTGTTTCTCAATTTCATCTCTTTGAGTCGTCAGGTCTTCGTTCATTTGAGTGATGGCATCGTTGTTGGCTCGGAGTTCTTCGTTTGCTTCCGATAACATTGTCGATTTTTCGATTAATTCTGTGTTTTGTTTCTCAATAAGTTCCTCAATTTTTTTGCGATACGTAATATCTCGCACAATTTCGATTGCCCCAATTGCTTCAGAATTTGAGTTATAAAGTGGCGAGGCGGTTGCCATTAAATAAGTTTTCTGACCGTTGTGTTCGGAATAAGTTTCGCCGCTAAGAATATTTCCTTCTTTGTGCAAATAGGCATAATTTTGTTTTATTTCGTCTTCGGACAAAAAAGTTAAATCTATCAAAATTGGTCGTTTTTCCTTGTAAAAACCCAACGAATATTCATAATTTCCTTTGCCGATAATGTTTTCTTTTTTGATATTGGTGAGATTTTCCATCGCTTTATTCCACGCAAGGACAACGCCGTTTTTGTCAATAACCATCGCTGCGTCAGGGAGAAATTCGAAAATATTCTGAATTTTCTCCTCAGATTCTTGAATTTTTTCGTTAGCCGCAAGCAGCTGCTCGGCTTGAGCAGAGATTTCCTCTTTTTGTTGAAGCAAATCTTCGTTTTGCAAACGAATTTCCTCCGAAGCACTTTCGAGTTGTGTGTTGATTCGTTTTATTTCGTCAAAACTTTCTTGAATTTTTTGTTTTTGCTCGAAAAAATTCTCAATTAAATGTGCGAGTTGCCCGAATTCGTTTTTCGAAAATTTTAAATCTTGAATAAATTTAGGATTCTCGTTTTGCAAAGTTTGCGAAATCTCGCGAAGAGGAAAAAGCACCCATTGCGTGAGAAGTGCCAAAATGATTAAAACTAAAAAAAACGAAATAATCAAGGTAACGAAAAAACGGTTTTTTTCAGTTTTATTCCAATCTAAAATCAATGGATTTTGTTTCGAAAAAACAATTTCTGCAATACAAACATTTTTTTCGTTAAACAATTTCTTAGTGATTTGCGTAATAATTTCGCTTTCTTTCGGTGAAAGTTTTTTCAACGAATTTTTAAAATTCACCTGCAAATTCGTCATTTTTTCGAGTTCGAGAATATATTTTTTATTCCAAATCTTTCCTGCCACTAAATAACCGTTAGACGGAGTTTTGCAGTCAAAATCGCCTGAGTTTTGTATCGAAGCAGTAAAAATTTCGATAATTAAATCGTTTTGAGAAATGTAAAAAATACGTTTACATTTGTTTTTTGTTTCGTTAAAAATCAAAGAATCGACTGAAAAATTGGAAAAAATATGTTTAAAATTTTCGCCGAAGGCGGAATAATGTATTTTTCCATCTAATTTATATAGTTTCGCAAAGTCAAAATCGAAAAATTCCATTAAATAATCCATATTATCTTTTGCCCACGCCGAGTCGAGGTGCGAAATAAATTTTACCATATCATCCCAAATGGCATAATCTCGCAAAGTTTTCAAATACTTCGTATCTTGCCCTTTGAGAACGTTGTCAATATAAATATTTAACTCGGTTTCTTGTGCCTGCATAAAAAGTTGTTTCTGTTTTTTCCCGATAAATTCGTAAAACAACGTATTCCCGATGAGAATAAGAGCGATAATAATCAATAATATCAAAAATTTGGTTTTTGTCTTCATTTTTTTGCGAAATTTTTTGCAAAAGTAAAAATTTTTTCGAGAAAATTAATAAATTTTCAGAGAAATAAGCAAAATTTTGTTTAATTTTGCAAAAAGTTTAACGAAAAAAATGTTACAAACAGAATTATTTTGCGAAAAATTGAAAATTGATTCGTGAAAAAATGATTTTTTGGAAAAATTGAAAACCTCGCAGCACAAATATAAGCGATATTTAGGTTCGTCCTTGCGTTATGCTGGAGGAAAAAGTTTGGCTGTCGGACGAATCTTAGAATTTATTCCAGAAAAAACATCTCGAATTATTTCGCCGTTTTTTGGAGGTGGTTCTTTTGAGATTGCGTGTGCCAAGGAAGCGAAAATACCTGTGCTTGGTTTCGATATTTTCGACATTTTGGTGAATTATTGGCAAGTACAAATTGCGAATCCTGACAAATTGGCAGAAAAATTAAGAGAATTTTTGCCGACAAATGAGGAATTTTTTCGAATCAAAGAGAAATTAAAATTGCATTGGAAAAATGAACAGAAAATTGAGGATAAAACAGAACTTGCCGCACTTTATTATTTTAACCATAATACTTCGTATGGACCAGGTTTTTTGGGTTGGTCGTCGTCAGTTTATATGAACGAAAAACGGTACAAAGCAATGGTTGAAAGAGTTAAAAGTACAAAAATTCCGAATTTGCAGGTTTTTCACAGCAGTTTTGAGAATGTTATTCTGCAATACGAAACTGATTTTTTGTATTGCGATCCGCCATATTTTTTGGAAGGAGACAGCAAAATGTTCAGAGGAATTTATCCGCACAGAAATATTCCGATTCATCATAACAATTTTCCTCACGAAAAATTGCGAGATTTATTGAAAAATCATAAGGGAAATTTTGTCTTGTCGTATAATGATTGTTCAACAATTCGGGAGTGGTACAACAATTTTCATATTGTTGAAGTTTCTTGGCAATACACAATGGGGCAAGGTGAAACGCGAATCGGTTTGAATCGAATCAATGGAAATTTAACAAATGTTAAACCTTCTCACGAAATTTTAATTATGAAATTGTAAAAAAAAACGTCAATTTTTTTGCAAAATCGGAATGTTGAAGACTTTTACGGAGACAAAGTGAAATTTATCTCCGTTTTTTTGTTCAAAAATGAAATTATTTGCTCAAAAACCAATCTTCGGCTTCTTTTTGTGTTCCAAAGTATCCTCTTTTGCAAAGTTTTACGCCTTGTTCATCGTTTTCGTCGACAAATTGTTCAATAGACAATTGAGCAATGATGTCATTACTCATAACAATTGCGTGTTTTAAACATTTTATCTCTTCGAAAATTGGTGACCATTCGGCAGTTAACCAAACCCGCGTATCTGGAGCAATGGTAAAATCCATCAGTGTTGCATCCGACATGATGTGTTGCGGAAATGGATTTTGTTTTTTTATTTCGAGATAATATTGTTTAACATTATATCGAAAATCTGCGTCAGCCATTTTTGAAGTTTCAGCAGTCCAAATGTTTCTTACTATTCGAGTTTCGGGGGTCGTAGTAAGCAGACATAAATTTATTTTGAAATAATAATGCCATAAAAATCAGTTTAATTTTGCGACAATATTACAAAATTTATTTTTTATTTCCAAATTTTTCTCAAGAAATTTTGAAAAAATTATTTTTCTCAAAGTTTTTTCGTAATTTTGTGTTTAAAAAAAATAAATTCACAAGGGAAATGACAGAAATTCCGTTAGAAAGCCTCAATAAACTCTGCGAAAGTGTGATTTAACAAAAAAAATGTTTTTTTATTGATTTTTTTTGCGGAATCGAAAAATATTTCTATTTTTGCAAAATAAACTTTTCATTTTATGTCGTTACTTCTAAACTTTTTATCTTTGGTAAAAATTGATGTCGAAATTGATTTTATTTTAAGCGTTTTCGACATAATTATTTTTGCGTATTTGATTTTGGGAATTTACCGCGGCTTTAAAAATGGTTATCTCGTGCAGTCAATGTCTTTGTTTGCGTTTTTTATCGGACTTTTATTTATCGTTTTTTTAGTGAAAAAAATGATATTTCGCTCAAGCGGAACTCCCGATTTAGCACATTTGATAATTTTTACCTTGCTGTTTGCACTTGTCGTTGTTGCTTCAGAACTTGTCGGTTTTTTTATCAAAAAAGTTACAAGCGGCTTGCCGTCAGTGCCTTTTATCGGGAAAATTATGGGCGGCACATTTGGTCTTGCTCGACATTTGTTCATCGCAAGTGTCGTGATGATAATTCTTTTTAGACTCGATGCAAATTATGATATTTTACCGAATCGCGAGAGAATTGGCAGCAAATTGGCAAAACCCGTTTCGAAATTTGCTCCGCTTTTTGTGCCGTTTTTGCGTTTTGATATGGACCAACCTGTGCGTCCACCTGATGACAAAACCGACAAGGACAAAAAAACTACCGAGAAATAAAATATGTACAAAGATTCTGAAGTTGATGATTTTTTCGAAATGATGTTGAAAAAATGTCATCGGTGTCAGTCTGAGGAGCAACAAGCAATTATTCGCAATGCTTTTCTGTGGGCAAAAGAAATTCACACAGGAAAACGCAGAAAATCGGGTGAATTATTTATTTTTCATCCGCTGGAGGTTGCGTTAATTGTCGGGAAAAAAATCGGTCTCGGCTACAAAGCGATTGTTACCGCACTTCTGCACGACATTCTCGATGACAGCGATTTTACTATTGACGATATTTCGATTTTCTTCGGAGAAAAAATTGCTTATCTCGTTGATGGAGTGCATAAAATTTCTCATTCGATTCAGTTTCATCACTCGCAGCAAGCAGAGATTCTCAAACAAATTATCATTGGACTTTCCGATGACATTCACGTGATTTACATCAAACTTGCAGAAAGACTGCACGATATGAGAACTCTCGATTTTTTGCCTGTCAACAGGCAACTCAAATTGGCAGGTGAGACTTTGCACATCTACGCGCCGCTCGCCCAGCGCGTTGGCTCGTATGATATAAAAGTGGAACTCGAAGATTTGGCGTTAAAATATCGACAACCGAATGTTTACAAAGAAATTGTTGAGAAAATTAATTTTACAAATGAAAAAAGAGTGTCGTTTATCAACCGTTTTTCGCTTCCAATCATTGAGAAGTTAACGAAAAATAAAATTAAATATCGAATTGACAGCCGCCCCAAATCGATTTCTTCAATTTGGAATAAAATGCAAAATAAAAAAGTGCCTTTCGAAGAAGTTTTCGATTTATTTGCGATAAGAATTATTTTCACACCTTCAAGTTTAGAGAAAGAAATTGAAGAATGTTGGAAAATTTTTTCTCACGTAATTCAAATTTACCCAACAACATCAAGTGACCGTCTGCGAGATTGGATAACCTCCCCAAAATCAAATGGTTACGAGGCACTTCATATCACGGTGATGAGTAAAGAAGAACGTTGGGTCGAAGTGCAGATTCGCTCAGAGAGAATGAACGAAATTGCCGAACGCGGACTCGCCGCTCATTGGAAATACAAAGGTTTAGAAATGAAAAAAAACCAACTTGACAGATGGGCAAAAGAAATTAAGTGGCAATTACAAACGTGTCAGTCAGATGATTTGGAATTTTTGGAAAATTATAAATTGACTGAATTGTCAAGTGAGATTTTTGTCTTGTCAAATGTTGGTGAAATTTACAAATTGCCTAACAGTGCTACGGTTTTAGATTTTGCTTTTTCCTCGCAAAACGAAAATGCGTTTAATTGTATTGGGGCGAAGGTGAATGCGAGAGTTGTTGAACTTCAGACGATTTTGCACAGCGGCGATGAAATCGAAATTTTAACTTCAAAAACGCAACATCCACAAACGGAATGGTTAAAATTTGTCATTACTCCGAAAGCAAAAACGCTTTTGAGAGAATATTTTCGAGATATTTTTTAAGTTTTTTTCAAAAAAATAATTATGTTTTCTTTGTTTAAAAAAGAGATAAATAATTTTTTTGCCTCTTTAACAGGTTATTTGGTGATAATTATTTTTCTTTTTGCGAATGGTTTATTTCTGTGGGTTTTTCACGGAGAATTTAACATTTTTGACTTTCAAATTGCCTCGTTAGAACCGTTGTTTGTCCTTTCTCCGTTGATTTTTTTGTTTCTCGTTCCTGCGGTAACGATGCGAATGTTTGCAGAAGAAAAACGAAGCGGCACTATTGAACTTCTCTTGACGCGTCCCCTGACGAGGTGGCAAATTATTATCGCAAAATATTTTGCAGCAGTAATTTTAGTGATTTTTGCTTTGATTCCAACATTTGTTTACTTTTTTTCTGTGAATTATTTAGGGAATATTGATGTCGGCGGAACTTTTGGGTCGTATATTGGGCTATTTTTCCTTGCGGCAATTTATGCGGCTATCGGAATTTTTGCCTCATCATTAACTGACAACCAAATTATTGCGTTTATTTTAGGAATGGTTCTCTCGTTTTTCTTTTATTTGGGCTTTGAATCTGTCGGAATGCTGGGAATAAAGGGGAATATCGCAGAATTTTTAGTCGACTGCGGCATCAACGAACATTATAAATCAATGAGCCGCGGAGTAATTGACTCAAGAGATGTCATTTATTTTGTCGGAGTAATTTTTCTTTTCAATTTATTAACGCATTTCGTTTTAGAAAACAGAAAATGGAAGTGAAAAATAATTTGTTTTTGAAAAAAAATTGTACATTTGTCCCAACTAAAAAGAGTGAAAATTTTTCAAATTTATTTTATGAAAACCATTTTAACAAAACAAGATGTTTTAAATTTA
>DYQK01000133.1:0-3839 GCA_020719385.1 Rikenella microfusus
GTCTTTTGCGTTGTTCTTCTTGCCAAGCATCTTGCAGTTGCGTGAGATATGCGGGAAAATGTACCGATTTCACAATTTTTTTCAAAAAAGTTTCCATATTTTCTCAAATTTTATTTTTACAAAATTACAATTTTTTTTGCGAAAAGCAAACTTTTCTCAAGAAAAAATTGAGAAAAGTTTAAAAAATCAACTCAAAAACGTTAAATCTTTATTTTGTCAAAATTTAAACCGAAAACGCCCATTACTTTATCAACGGTGATAAACGCTTTTGGGTCGCTTTCGTAAATAATTCGCAAAATTTTATATTTGTCATTTTTGCGTCCAATGACAATTAAAATTTCTTTTTCTTGTTTATTGAACCATCCATATCCTTTCAATGCTGTTACTCCGCGACCTACTTCTGCCGTAATTCTGTCAGCAATAAGAGTATTTTTGTCCGAAAAAATCATAAATTGATAGGATTGTTTCGCTCCTTCGAGAATCATATCAATAGTATAACCGCAAACGCCCATCATTACGTATCCATAAACCACGGTTTCGATGGAATAAGAAATCAAATACGAAGTTGCGATAATCAAAACATCGCAAAGCATTATCACTCTGCCAGGACTAATATTCCGATATTGAGTAATTATCAACGCAATAATGTCTGTTCCGCCTGTATTTCCGCCGTTTGCGAATGTTACTCCGACACCAAGTCCCGCTAACATTGCCCCGATGAGTGTTGCCATGAATTTATCATTTACCAGCGGTTCGTGAATAAATTGTTGTAAAACTGACAGAAAAATCGAAATCATCACAATTCCGTAAATTGTGTTTATTCCGAATTTTGCACCCATAAATTTTATTGCCAAAAGAATGAGAACAGCATTTACACTCAGAACGGTAAAACCAACGGGAAAACCTGTTGCGTAAAAAATAATAGTTCCGAGTCCGCTGATTCCGCCGCCGACAACTTTTGATGGAATTAAAAACGCCGTCCAAGCGAAGGCATTGATAAATAAACCAAGAGTGATGAGAAAATAAGATTTTAAATTTCCAAGAATTTGATTTTTACCCATTTTTCAAAAGATTTTCAATTTTTTCGATACAATCTAAGGAATCATCAATAAAAAATTCTATTTCAGGAATTTTTCGAAGTTGCGATTTTGTGCGTTGCCCCAACTCAAAACGAATTTTTCGAGAATTTTCATTCATACGTTCTAAGACTTCCTCTTTTTTTTGCGAAGGGAAAATACTCAAATATGCTTTGAGATACGAAAGATCGGGACTAACTTTCACAGAACTCACCGAAATTAACACATTCGGAGCAATTTCTTTCGCTAAGATGATAAAAATATCGCTTAACTCTTTTTGAAGTAGGCGGCAAATTTTATTTATTCTAATGTCATTCATTTTTTTTCGTTGTTAAAAAATTTTCGCTGCAAAGAAAACACAAAAAAATTAAATAAACAAATTTTATAAAAAACCTTCGTTTATCTCTTGTGATTTTTATGAAAATTTATATATTTTTAACTTTTTTTTATACAAAAAAACCATCTTTAACTAAAAAGATGGTTTTTTCTCAACAAATTATTTTTTATTAGAGAGTCCCAAAATGGAATAATATTTGGTTTTGTTGTTTAAAATTTCTATTGCTGCCGAAATTTCTTTGTCATTTTTCAACGAGTTTTCGATTCTGCCATTTTGATAATAATATCGACTTGCAATTTCAGAGGTCAAAACAAAGGAAATTTCATCTTGAAAAAGTTGTAAATCTTTGTTTTTATCGTGAGAAAGTTTTGTTTTTAACTTTTCAAATTCCGCTGTTGCTTGGTCAAAATATTTCTCTTTTTTTGCCACTTCGATTAATTTTTTCAAACTTTGGTCGCTTTCAGATTCATAATCAAAATCTTTTCCCTGTAAAAACGAGACAAAATGTTGATAATCCGTTTGGTTAAACGAAAAATCTTTTGCACTTGGAATTGAGTCATATTTTTGTGCGTACAAAGTTGCGTAATCGAAAATTAAATTTTTTTCCAACAAACTTTGGGCGATTTTGCTCAGATTCGCTTCGGGCAAAACGACATCGGGCAATATTCCGCCGCCGTCAAAAACTTTTCGTTGATTTTTCGTTTTAAATTCGGTTGTCAAAGAATCAGGAACGACTCCGACACTGCCGTCAGGATTTCGATGCGAATAATCAAGTGCCTGAATACAACGTCCACTCGGAATATAATATTTCGCCGTAGTTATTTTTAACTTCGTTCCATAAGCAAGGTCGCGTGTGGTTTGCACTAAACCTTTGCCAAAAGTGCGTTGTCCGACAATAACGGCACGGTCTAAATCTTGCAAAGCACCTGAAACTATTTCTGCTGCAGAAGCCGAACCGCGGTCAACTAAGACAACAATTGGAATTTCGACATCAACAGCCGCATAAGAGCAGGTAAATTTTTTGTTCCATTGTTCAACTTTTCCCTTCGTGGAAACAACTTCAGTTCCTTGATTTACAAAGAGATTCACAATATTAACTGCTTCGATGAGCAAACCGCCAGGATTATCTCGGAGGTCAAAAACCAACGATTTGATATGATGTTCGCTTTTCAATTTCTTCAACGCCTCACCGACTTCTTGTCCTGCATTTTCTGTAAAACCTGAAAGTTTTATATAACCGACTCCTTCCTGCAAAACGCCGAAATATGGCACATTCGAAATAGAAATATTTTCGCGAATTATTTTCTTTTCAATTAATTCTTTCTGTCCCGGACGCTGAATTTTAAGTGAAATCTCGCTTTTGGGCTGTCCGCGAAGGAATTTATTGATGTCAATATCGTTTTTCCCCTTTATTGGTTGCCCCTGCACTTCAACAATAATATCTCCCGCCTTGAGACCTGCTTTGTATGCGGGATAATCTTTGTAAATTTCGACAATAACAACTTTATCACCGACTTTCTGAATTATCGCACCGACTCCGCCATATTCGCCTGTTGTCATGAAACGATAATCTTCAATTTCAGATTCGGGATAATAATTTGTATACGGGTCGAGAGTCAACAACATTTTTTCGATTCCTGTTTCAATAACTTTTCCAGTATTCACTTCATCAACATAAAAAGTACGTAATTCACGGAATATTGAGTGAAAAATGTCTAAATTTTTGATTAACTCAAAATCGTCATCGTCATCAAAAGAGAGAAAAGTAAAAGAAAAAACAGCAATAAAAATTGACAAAACAGCAATTTTTGTTTTTGAAAAAAATTTTTTTAAATTTTCCATTTTATTTAAAAGTATAAAATATTTTAAAAATTAACTTTGAATTTTCCAAACGGCAGGTTTAAATTTTTTGTCATTGGCGATTTTCACCATTTCGCCTTTTTGTTTGAGAACGAAAAAACCCTTTCGATACGCATATTTGTCCGCATCGCCGTCAATAACAATTCCTGCTACTGCTCCATAAATTGTTTTTCCTGCCAAAGTTGACATATACGGTGCAATTTCAGTGATTTTTTGCATTCTTTCCAGATGTTCGTTCACGTCATCTACGCGAAGAGTGCTTTTTATCTCGACAACAACAGCCACGTCTTCGGCTGCCAAAAGCATATCTATCTCGTAATATTCCTCGCCATCTTTTATTCCGACAAGATTGCACGCAAGACTTTTCAGAATAATATTTCTCTCACGAAACAAATCAATGATATTGGGTCTAATCATTTCTGCAACGAATTTTCCCCACGTACCTGACAATTCCGAGATTCTTTTGTCTGCTTCTTTGCGAATTTTGTCCGCTTCCTTGCGAAGTTGTGCAGCTTCTTTCTCACGTTCAATGCGTTCCTGCTCTAAACGTTGCTGATATTCTTGCT
>DYQK01000133.1:3939-8987 GCA_020719385.1 Rikenella microfusus
AAACGATTTTCACGTTCAATGCGTTCTTTATCCAACGCTTCTGTGAATTTTTGTCCTTGTTCTTGGATAGAAGCACGAAGTTGTTTAATTTTTTTGCCCTCAGAAGAAAGCAATTTCATTATGTCTTGCACCGTTATTTTTTTCTTTTTCATAGAAAAAAGTTTAAAAAATTTGCGACAAAGATAAAAAATTATTTCGAAAAATAATAAAAAAAATTTTAATTTGAAATTTTTGCTGGTAAAATGACGATAAAATGCGTTCCTCTACCTTCTTGACTCTCAACAGATAATTGTCCGTTGTTTTTTTCAACAAATTCTTTGCACAAGATTAGTCCGAGTCCTGAACCTTTTTCGTTGTTAGTCCCTCGCATAGAAAAATGCGTTTCAGGATTAAACAACAACGAAACTTTTTCCGCATTCATTCCGATTCCTGTATCCGAGACAATAATTTCAACATTTTCTCCTCTCAATCTGCAATTTATTATCACTCTTCCTTCGGGATGAGTAAATTTTATCGCATTATTCACCAAGTTTCGCAGCACTAAAAGAATCATATTTACATCGCCAACGGCTTTCATATCGGGTTTTACGCGATTCAATAACTCAATATTTTTCTGATTTGCAACAAAATCATACAATTTCAGAGTGTCACTAACCAATGAAAAAACTGCAAATTCCTCAACTTTCATATCTAAATGATTTAACTGCGAGAGCGACCAATTTAACAAATTTTCCAACAAAGAATTAACATTATTTAACTTTTCGCTAATTTGCGTTGTATATTGTTTAATTCTCTCTTGATTCAATTCTTTGATACTAATTAAACTCAAAAAACCTTGCAACGCTGAGATCGGGCTACGCAAATCGTGGGCAACAATGGAGAAAACCTTGTCTTTCAACGAGTTAAGTCCTGACAATTCTTTTTCAATTTTCAACAATTTATTTTGCTGCAAATCGCCGAGACGCAAAATTTTTGCGTTAATCATTTCTAATTGTATATTCTTTGCTTCTGCTTCGACAAATTTTTCTTGTTGTTCTTTAAAAATCGCAATAATTTGATAAGTTGTTAAAAAACAAGTGATTATGCAAAAAATTAAATTGTACAAAAACATATTTTTAGATAAATCGGGGTGAGAAATCAGGGAATAATTAAAAATTTCGAGAGTCAAAAGACAAAAAATCGGAAGCAACAATGCCAGCAGTGATAAAAAATTAAGTTTAATATCGAAAATCAAGAGCGAGCAGGATAAAATCGGAATATAAAACAAAAATTCACCGCTTTCGCGTCCCCAAGTTGAAGAAAGAATGAGAAACCCAATATTGATGACAAAAATCGCTTGGAGTTGAGAAAAAAGATATAACTTTTTTTTATTGAGAAAAAGAATTGCAAAAAACGAGATAGAGATAGAAATTTGCGTAAAAAGAGTTAAAAAAGTGAAATGTTGTTGAGTGAACCAAAAAATTCCCACTAAAATCGAAAAAAAACCGAACGAAAAACCGAAACGGTTGAATAAAATCACTCGCCGCAAAAGATGTAAATCGGTGTCTGAATTGATACCTTGATAAGTTATTTTCTCCCAAAAACTTATTAATTTCTCTTTCATAAAAAAAATTATTTTAGACAACAAAAATAAAAAACTTGTTTGATATTTTACATTTTTTTCTCAAAAATTTTTCAAAATATCGAAAAAATTTATAATTTTGTCTTTGTTTTAAAAATAAATTTATTAAAAAATGTTAAAAATGAGACTAACCTTTTGTTTAACATTCCTTTTGGGAATAATTTTTCAATCTTACTCACAAAACGACATCGCCGCGGCGCGCGCTCAGGGAGTAGGAAAAACCGTTACCGTGACAGGAACGGCAGTTAACGGTTCAGAATTGGAGAACATTCGATACATTCAGGACGAAACAGGCGGACTCGCAGTTTTCAGCAAGTCACAACTTTCCAACGTAAAACGCGGCGATAAAATCACCGTAACAGGAACACTCAAGAATTATTTTCAACTGCTTGAGATGGATCCTGTTGCCTCGTTGCAAATTGTTTCTTCAGGAAATCCTGTTATCGCACAGACCGTTACTCCTTCGCAGGTGAATGAAGACCTCGAAGGGAAATTATTGAAAATCGAAAACGCAGTTTTTGACAATGCAGGAGCAACATTTGTCGCAAATACAAATTATAATTTTTCGGCAAACGGCGAAACAGGGGCAATTCGTATTAGCGGAAATACGCATCAACTTGTGGGGAAGATTATTCCTGCGGGAGTCGTAACTTTATACGCAATTTGCTCGCAATATTCCAATTCGAGTCCGACAACGGGCTATCAACTTTTGCCGCGAGACGCAAATGACATAATTTCGTCCAGTTCAATTTTTTTGACAAGCAATATTTCTGTCTCAAACATTACGAAAAATAGTTTTTCGCTTTCTTGGAAAACAAATGTGAACGGAACAACAGAAGCATTTTATGGTTTAACTGAAAATTTAGAGTTAGGAAAAATTACAGGAACAGGAAATGTGACTCAACATTCCTTGACTTTTAATAATTTGCAGCCTGCAGATTTGGTTTATGTGAAAGTTTTCTCTGTTTCAGGAAATGATACGATGCCTTCGGTGATAAAAATTTTTGCGACTCAGTCTAATTCGACAGGAAATATCATTGTTCATTTTACTTCTGATGTTGATCATTCGGTTTCGACAGGGAAAAAAGCAATCGTAACGAAAAAAACTGCCGATGATACGTTGGTTGCGTATATTTCGAGAGCAAAACATTCGCTTGATTTTTGTATGTACAATTTCGATTTTAACCTATTTTCGAATGTTCGCAATGCGTTAAATGCGGCTTTTGACAGAGGAGTAAAAATTCGTTTTATCTCGGATGGAAGTGCTTCGAACATTGGAATTGAAAACCTAAGAACAGGAATCCCAAGAATTACAAGCCCCGATGATGCGAATCATAAAATTATGCACAATAAAATTGTCATTATTGATGCGTACTCGCAAAATCCGAACGACCCAATTGTTTGGACAGGTTCGACTAATCTCACCGAAGCAAATGTAAACGAAGACGCAAATAACGTAGTTATTGTTCAAGACCAAAGTCTTGCGAAGGCATATACGTTAGAATTTAATGAAATGTGGGGAAGTAATACTTTAATTCCTGATTTAGTGAAATCTCGTTTTGGAAAATATAAAACCGACAACACGCCGCACGAATTTATTATTGGAGGAAATCGAGTGGAATTGTATTTCAGTCCGACAGAAGGAGTAAATTCTAAAATTGTTGATGCGATAAAATCGGCAAATACAGACCTGAGTATCGAGACAATGTTGATAACTCGCACCGAAATTGCTTACGCAATTACAGACAAAGCGAAGGAAGGTGTGAAAACCAATGTTATTGTTGATTATAAAAATCAAACTACTGACGCAATAATTAAAATTTTTGAGGACAATTTAAAATCTCATTTTACGCAAGATTACGTTTCGGCAGGAATTATTCACAGCAAATATTTAATTGTTGACCAAAGTAACCCTATTTCTGACCCATTGATTTTAACAGGTTCGCACAACTGGAGTCTCTCGGCAAACACCGATAATGACGAAAATACGTTAATTATTCACAACGCTTCGGTTGCGAATCAATTTTATCAGGAATTTGTGAAACGCTTTACAGATAACAACGGAATGATAAACGGTTTAACTAAGCCGCCTGTTTGTAAAAATGACACCGCTTCGTTGAAAAATGCGAATTACGTTACGGTGACAGTTTTGAATAACGATTCGCTAAAAGCAAATGTTGAGGTAACCATTTCGAAAAACCCAAAACACGGCACGGCAACGGTCAATATAAATAATTCTGTAACTTATCGCCCTGAAGCGTCAAGTTTTACGGGTTTAGATACGGTGGAATATAAAGTTGCGTACTTGGCTGACAGAAGTTTGTTTGCAAAAGCGTTGTTAGTCGTTAATGTTTTAACAGGAATTTCTGAAATAAACGTTTTTTCGAATATCGAGATTTTTCCAAATCCTTGCGAAACGCATTTTTCAATAACAAATAATTCTTTACAACATATCGAAATTTATATTTTCGATATAAATGGAAAATTAATTTTCTCACAAAAACAGGAAAATAACCATTCTGTGAACGTAGAAAATTTAAAAAAAGGAATTTATTTTCTTGAACTTCGCAACAAAAATCAAAAATTTACGAAAAAATTGATTAAAAATTAATTTTTTGACAAAAAAGCGTTGCCATCTTTCTCAAAAGATGACAACGCAAAATTGTTATTTTAAAAAAATTTTGACAGTTTTTTTCAATTTAACTCTCGAAAAATCGAAAGAGATTTTATTTCTCCGATTCCTTCTAAATGTAAGTGATAAAATTCTAATATTTTGTCTAATAAAATTTTGCGAATCGAAGGAGAAAATCGAATTTTTAACGAATCAAAAATCGAAAATTTTAACAATTCCGCAAAAAAAACCGATTCCGCAGGACTAATAAACGAATTTTCGTTGCAAAAATTTACAAATTCCCCTTCCCGCATATCAAAATATTTTCCTGACGCAAAATTATTTAACGGCGAAAAACCTAAATATTGAGTTAATTTTACCAAAAATAACAAATGAAAAACAGAAATATTAACATTTTTCGAATCAAATTCCTGAATCGAAGTTTGCAAAAAGTAAAATAATTTTGTATTTTTTTCTACCTAGCAAAGCACTTTGCTCAATATTTCTGCCAAAAACAAAGCAACCGCCCTTCGCGCCGCAGAAAACGGAATTTCTGTGAACGGAAAAACGCAATTTATCTCTTTGAGATAATGATTTTTTGTCTCAACAACAATTTCAAGCAACGAGAGCGGCTCTAAAAAACTGTTTTTTATCAACGATTTTTTTGCATATAAACCTCGAATTACGTAAGACTGACGACCAAATTTTTCTGTATACATTAAAACGAGAGTTTTTCCTTGCGGCATCTCTGAACGCAACAAAACAATTGCTTGAGTTTTTTCCAACGACATTTTTTTTGAAAAGTTAAATCGAAAA
>DYQK01000243.1 GCA_020719385.1 Rikenella microfusus
TTTTATCTTCTTGTTTTGTTGGTGTTATCACAAATGTTTGTGATTTAGCACCACGAGTTTATGGTTTTTAAGGGCAAAAAAATTATAAAAATCTTTGCTCTTTTGTTTTTTGTATTTTAGCACAAAAGTTTGAATATTAGCACAATGAAAAAAACAAAAGTGCAAAAACCGCTTACCCTTAAAAATTCTAAACTTGTCAATTTATGCACAAATTTATTTAATAATTGTAACCTGTTCCGTTATCTGTTTCAAGTTCAACGCCAAGCGATAGAACTATTCTGTTTACAAAATTGAAATAGGATATAACCAAAACTGTGTCAAGAATAGCATTATCAGAAATTCCATGCCTTTTTAGTTTTATTGTAAAATCTTCGTTTTCATGTTCATGCGGTTTGTTAGTTAAGTGAATTGCAAATTCGCAAAGTGCTTTTTCTTTGACTGTTAAATCTTCAAATTGATATTTTTTCAGATTTTCAATTTTTTCCGGATTTTTCCAATAATGGTTTAATGCTTCGGCGTGATGTGTTTGGCAATATTTACAGCCGTTTGCAACCGAAACAACAACTGCAATCATTTCACGTTCGGCTCTTGAAAGTTCTGATTTTGAAAACATTATTTCCATGTATAAATCCATATGTGCTGTTATACTTTTGGGGTGCAAACTTTGGATTTTATGAACTTCGGCAAGTTTTTTCCGTGTTTTTATAATATTTTCATAAATCGCTTTCAATTCTCCGGTTGCTTCTTCGTAATTTATTACTTTAATGCGTGACATATTTTTTAGTTTACTATACGTGAAAATATAAATTCTTTGTTTTGATAACTTATTTTTATTGATTTACAAGTGCTTGGATAAGAAAGAGTAAATTTATCCGACAAGGTAAAATTAATTTCTTTATCCGATTTAAAATATCCCGAACATTCTATATTTCCGCTTGGCGAATATCTGTCTGATTTTATGATATTTCCGTTTAATTCTAACACAAACCACGAACCTGCACCTTCGCCACTCAACCAAATTGCATTTTCGGGTATCAAATTATTTCGTTCCGGTGGTTTTAAGGTCGATTTTAAAGTGGTTTTATTTAATCGAACCGGACAAAATTTTTCTTCTTCAAAAAGTTTTGATGTTACCGTTTTGAACGATAAAGAATTTACATTTTGAACCGGTGTTGGTGTTAAAGGATTGAAAAAGTATAATTTAAACCAATGCCAAAATTTAGGATTTCCGGCTCTGATTACTGTATTAACAAACCTTGAACAATTAGAACCTTTGTAAGTAAAAGGTCCGTAACGAATTGGGCTGATTTGTTGCATTTCTATTGCCTTTTGATACGCATTTTCAAAATTAACCTTTGTATATGAAGCATACAAATCGCCTGCACCATGAAATACATCGCTACTTTGAAGTTCAGTTAATAGTTCTTCGTAGTTTTCTATTCGTGAAAAATCTATTGAAATAATTGGTTTGGTTTTAAAACGAAGTTCGTGGTCGGTTTCTTCGCCACGAACTCTACCATGATTAAAAGGTGCATGATACCTGCCAAAATCGAAATAATGACATTTTTCGTTTTCATTATCAATCAATAAAATAGCGGCATGACCCACTTTGTAGTAATTATTATTTGCTATTCCCAACCAATTCAGCAAATTATCATACCACGCTCCGGCTTGTTTGCAATAGGTATCTGGGAAAGCCAAAGCAATTGCAAAACCTGTAAATCTGTCCATTTTAAACTAATATTGAATACCTGCAAATTTTTTCAATTCTTCTATGTCTATATGGTCTTCTAAGTTTTTACCATAATGAGCTTTAACGA